>JABJPZ010000140.1 GCA_018663635.1 Crocinitomicaceae bacterium | reverse complement strand
TACCCGACCTTTTTTAAAATACCAATAAAGTCTTCACCTTCTGGAAAAGCCGCAATGGACTCTGGAAGGTAGGTATAGGCGCGCGGGTCTTTAGAAACCGTTTTGCCAATAAGCGGTAATAAACGGTTGTTGTAAAAACTGAAAAATTGTTTGGCTGGGAAATTTTTTGGCTTCGAAAATTCTAAAATTACCACAACGCCATTTGGCTTCAAAACTCTCAACATTTCAGCTAGTCCATTTTCAAGATGTTCATAGTTTCTTACACCAAAGCCGACGGTTAATGCGTCAAATGTATTGTCTTCGAATGGTAGATTTTCAGAATCTCCGTACTGAAGTGTGATTTTATCATCGAATTTTTTCTTAGTTAATTTCAAACGGCCTTGTGCGAGCATGCCTTCTGAAATATCTACGCCAGTAATGTGATTTGGATTTAACTTGAGGGCAGCGATGGCAAAATCTGCTGTGCCAGTGGCTAGATCTAGAATTTCTTTAGGACCATGGGGTTCAAGCATTTTAATGGCTTTTTTTCTCCACCTTTTATCAATGCCAGCAGACAGGAAATGGTTAAGGAAATCATACTTGCCGGAAATGTTATCAAACATTTCTGCCACTTGTTCTTTCTTAGATGCGTTATCGTCTTCGTACGGCGTTACTTTTGTTCCCATATTAGGCAGGTTTTATATCAGTTGATGTTTCTTTTGTAAATCATCCGACCATGGTATGTCCACTAGGATATTTATAATTTCTACTGAGTAATTTCTTACCAAACAAATAGGCAATGGTTAATGTTCCAACTCTTCCTACAAACATGGAAACTACAATAATGTACTTTCCAGCTTCTGATAAGTCTGCAGTGATTCCGGTGCTAAGCCCAACAGTGCCGAATGCAGAAACTTCTTCAAAAACAAGATCAAGAATGGTTCTTCCTTGCGACGCCAAAATTTCTGCTTCTGTAATGGATAATGCAAAGATACAGATTAGATTTCCCCCAATAAAAATAAGAAGTACTGCAAATGCTTTTCCAATTAAATCCTGCGATATGGTTCGATTGAAAATGGCCGTATGCTTTTTTCCTCTTATTGTTTTTGTGAAAGATGCCCAAATTATAGCGAAAGTAGATGTTTTTATTCCGCCACCCGTTGAGCTGGAAGAGGATCCTACAAACATTAGAAAGAGCATTAATATCATAAATGGAATACCAAGACCATATCCGTCAGACGCATCGAAATCGACAGTACTAAATCCAGAAGTCCTGGTTACAGATTGAAAAAGCGATGTAATTACGGATTCGCCAACACTTTGATTTGCCAAACTGTTGTTGTACTCAAGAATGTAAAATCCGACCCCACCAATAACCACAAAGATTAACGAGAAATAGAGCGCAATCTTAGTGCTGAAAGAAATCTGTTTCCATGGGTTTTGAAGCCGGTCTCTTAATGAATTGGGATCAAATAGATTGAATATGGCTACAAAGCCTAGCGCACCAAAAAATACTAAGATCGTAATTACCAGATGCACCAAATAATTATTTCGTACGGCCTCATGGTATAAGCCTCCGTCAAATAAAGAGAGTCCAGCGTTGTTAAAGGCCGAAACCGAGTGAAATATGGAGCTGAAAATTTGATCTCCAAAAGATTGGAAATGGTCACCTCCCCAAAGTGGATAGAGTGCCATAGCGCCAATTAGCTCAATACCAATACTCCAAAGCACTATTTTCCTGAGTACATTTCTGGTATTATGAACTGCGTCAGTATTGACGAAATCTTCAACAAGTGAGTCTTGTTTAACTCCTAGACCGATTTTATTCATTAAGATAAAAATGAATCCGAAAGCAATGATGTTTAAACCGCCGAGCTTAATAAGGATTAGAATAATAACTTGTCCTTTGTAGGTGAAATCAGACATTTCTAGTACACCTAATCCCGTAACGCAAGTGGCTGAGGTAGACATGAAAAAAGCATCTGTGAAACCAACATCTACAGAAGGTTGAGACATTTCTGGCAGCATCAGTAAACCCGTTCCGGCAATAATAATGAATAAAAAGCTGAGCATGAATACTATTGCAGGGTGTAATTTGAATTTCGGAAATATGGAAGACGATCGTTTTAATTCTAGGAAAACTACAATGAAGAAATAGGCTTGAATAAAAAACGTAGTAATATCTGTAAAAGAACTTATTCCCATTCGTTGGAAAATTTCTTCAATCAACAGTAAATCAAAAAAATTGTAGCTGATACCTTCTATGAGTAAAAAGAGCATAATAACCCCTTCAAACCATGTGTTCCTGAGGAATTGTTTTGGCTGAAAATCATAGATTAATCGAATAAAGTATTGAAAAATGTAAAAGACAAAACTGCCCTTTATAATATTCAGCAATCCTTCTTTTTCTAGCGTTGTGTGCTGAAAACCATAAATGTAAATGAGCGTGCCAATAGCGCTAACTGAAACAAGTAAATTAATAATGCGCAATGATTTGAGCACGCTTTCTTTACTGCCATAAAGTTTTAAATTGATTCTTTCTCTGAACTTATTCCAGCTCATGCATCAAGCAAGTTGGTTTAATGCCGCTTCAATTCTATCCATTGCTTTTTCCAGCACGTCTTTGGCAGCAGCATAAGATATTCGTATGCAATCTGGGTCGCCAAAGGCATCTCCTGTTACTATGGCTACATTGGCGAATTCCAGTAGGTACAAGGACAAATCTGAGGCGGTATTTACAGTGATTCCATTAGCAGTTTTGCCAAAATAAGATGAAATGTCTGGAAATACGTAGAATGCTCCTGGTGGCACATTAATCTTTACGCCACTTATTTGTTTAAGTCGATTTAGCATCAAGTTGCGTCGACTTAAAAATTCATCTCTCATGTCGTGCACTACGCTGGGGTCTGCTTCAAGGGCTGTTTTAGCAGCTCTTTGGGTAATTCCGCAAGTGCCTGAAGTGAATTGTCCTTGCATTTTCGTGCAAGCCGCTGCAATCCATTTTGGACCTCCCAAATAACCTAATCTCCACCCAGTCATCGCAAACGCTTTGGATACGCCATTAACCGTAACGACTTG
>JABJPZ010000139.1 GCA_018663635.1 Crocinitomicaceae bacterium | reverse complement strand
TACCCAAAAGACAATTTAATTGTTGTGATTTCTGCTATGGGTAAAACGACCAATGCTTTAGAGGCACTTATCGCTTCTCACATAAATCAAACAGACTCCAGTCAGCTCTATCGTGAAATCACCCTTTTTCATGAAGAAATATTGAATGAACTTTTCCCGAATAAAACGGCTAAAATATATCGAGATGTTGAACAAGTCCTTCAGCAGATTAAAAAGATTCTCAAAGAGGAACCGACCGATCATTACGACTACATTTATGATCAGGTTGTAAGTTATGGGGAGCTGCTATCGACTAAAATTGTAAGTGCATTTTTAAATGAAAATGGTATTAACAATACTTGGTTAGATGCAAGGAAAATCATCCGTACAGATAATACGTATCGCGAAGGGAAAGTCGATTGGTCTACCACAGATCAAAATATCAAATCGACTTTATTAGCGGCAAAAGAATCAACCAAAACCGTATATATTACACAAGGATTCATTGGCCATTCTGCGGAGGGCCTAACAACTACTTTAGGACGAGAAGGTTCAGATTTTACGGCTGGAATTTTTGCCTACTGTCTAGATGCTAAAGATGTCACTATTTGGAAAGATGTTCCAGGGATGCTGAACGCTGACCCAAAGTGGTTTGAGGACACTGAAAAACTAGACGAAATATCCTATAGAGAAGCCATTGAACTCGCTTATTATGGAGCCTCCGTAATTCATCCAAAAACAATTAAGCCACTTCAAAATAAACAAATACCATTATTTGTAAAGTCGTTTCTCCATCCCGAAAATGAAGGGACTATTATTCAAGCATCTAATAGAAGTGACCAGCTCGTTACTTCTTATATTTTTAAACGCAAACAGGTGCTACTCTCCATATCTCCTAAAGACTTCTCTTTTATTGTAGAGCATAACCTGAGGGACATATTCAATACTTTTCATGAACATCGTGTGAAAATTAATTTAATGCAAAACTCCGCCATTAGCTTTTCGGTTTGTGCTGGAGGAGACCAAGTTCGGATCGATGCATTAATCGAAGACCTTTCGCGCTCCTTTAGAGTTAAATACAACAATCAGGTTGAGTTGCTTACAATAAGACATTACGACCAAAATACAATTGACCGACTTACCGAAGGAAAAGAAATACTTGTTATTCAAAGATCCAGACAAACGGCTCGTATCGTGATGAAGTAAGGACTTATCAGCTCCCAAATTCAGCTGTAATCTTTTCAATAAGAAATTTGGCCATTTTTTCTTTTGATTCGTGTGTCCACCCCGCAATATGCGGAGATAATACGACACTATCAGAGTCCCTGAGCTCCTGCATACTTTTTTTCGTTTCATGTACTGATTCAAAGGAGCTACTTTCCTGCTCAAAAACATCCAAACAGGCGCCCAACACTTTACCTGAACGCAAAGCATCTATTAAAGCTCTAGTCTGTACCACAGGCCCCCGAGCAGTGTTGATTAAATAAATCGGATGAGAAAGACTACTGAGAAAATCCTCACACACCATTCCACTCGTTTCATCTGTAAGCGGCACGTGAAGGCTAATGACATCAGCATTCAATTTAAGCTCTTCTAAAGAAACTTCCTTAACTACTCCGTCACCAAATCCAGACTTGTATTTATCATAAGCAATTAGCTTGACTTGAAACCCCGCTAATCTTTTGGCAAATGCCTCACCCATATATCCATAACCAATAATACCTACGGTTTTCCCCATCAGCTCATGTCCACGGTTTTCTTTTCTACGCCATTTCCCTTCTCGCACCTCATTGTCTGCGCGCTTCAAATTATTAAAAAGCATTAAAAGCATTCCTGTGGCATGTTCCGCCAATGCATCTCGATTCCCTTCTGGAGACCGAAATACTTTTATCCCTTTATGTTTACAATAATCGGAATCGATATTCTCTAGACCTGCTCCGGGCCGACCTATAAACTGAAGCTTTTTAGCGTGTTGCAGAAAATCCGAATCCATTTTAATACGGCTTCTAAGAATAATTCCATCCAGCTCGAAGAGCTTCTCTTTTATTTCATCTCTTGATAAATCAAACCATTCTTGGACATCCCAACCAAGTTCGACAAAAGAAGTCTTTATGGAATCATGAACAGCATCTAAAAAAGCAATCTTCATTTCAATAAATTGTACGTATCAAAAATACAGCGACCAACCAATTAAAAAATAAAGCAAGAGGCCAAAGACATCGTTGGCTGTTGTAATAAAAGGGCCTGTAGCCAGTGCAGGATCTATCTTGTATTTGTTCAGCACCAATGGCACAATTGTACCGAATAATCCTGCATAAACAAACACGCTCATCAATGATATTATCATGGTGACTGCCAACATTATGTCCTGATGCATTAATAAGGTATAGGCCACCAAAAGCAAAGAACAGATCAAGCCATTAATAATAGCTACTACCAACTCCTTTAAAAGTTTCATCCCTGTGGACTCTAATCCCAATGTATTTTGCGCTAATGCCTGAACAATTATTGCGGAAGACTGAACACCTACGTTTCCGCCCATGGCTAAAATAACGGGAATAAAAGATGCTACCACCGGAAACTGACCGAGCTTTTCTTCAAACCCAGTAATGACTTGCGCCCCAAGCAACCCACCAAGCAATCCAATTAATAACCAGGGAAGGCGAGCACGTGAAAGCATCCAGACAGAATCAGAAGATTCTACTTTCTCAGAAATCCCAGATGCCATTTGGTAATCTTTTTCCGCTTCCTCCCGCATGACATCAACAACATCGTCAATGGTAATTCTGCCTAACAATACATCTTCATCATTAACTACCGGTAATGCTACCAAATCATATTTATCCATTATCGCCACAACCTCTTCACTTTCAACAGTGGCTTTTACGGAACGTACCTCCCCACTATAAAGCATGTTAATCAAAGTTTTGTCTTCTGCGAACAAAATACTCTTTAGCGAAAGTGTTCCAATCAGTACGTTTTTATCTGAAAGCACATAAATCGTATAAACCTGCTCAACATCCTCCGCTTGCTTCCGCATTTCAAGAATGGCATGTTCTACAGTCCAATTCTCATTTACAGTAATGAATTCTTTGGCCATTAAGCCACCTGCAGTATTCTCCTCGTAGGTAAGTAAGTCTACAATATCACTGGCTTGTTCTTCATCTTCTAACTCAGAAATAACCCTTTCCTTCCTGTGCTCCGGTAAGTCTTGAATAACATCTGTAGCGTCATCAGAATCCATATTATCCAGACTTTCCGCTATTTCTTTTGCTGAAAATGATGCTAAAAACTCTTCACGAGTATCCTCATCTAACTCTGTCAGCACATCTGATGCCATTTCCTCTTCCAGATGTCCGTAGATAATCTTGGCCTCTTCGAAATCAAATTCTTCAAGGATTTCTGCAATGTCAGCTGGGTGTAAGTCTACTAAAGAGCTGGATATAAAGGTGCTGTTTCCTGATGCTGCTGCATCAGAAAGGTCTGAAATGAATTCTTTGGTTAATTCGAATTTCACGCCTCTCTCCTTTCAATTGGTTATCCATATAATTTCGACGTTGCCAAATATAGGTTAAATCAAAATAAGCGTAAAATTATCCGAAGTAGACTTTTGTGCTTACTTGTTTTTTTGAACGAGTTGAGTTAATTCAACAAATTGATTTACTGATAATGTTTCTGGTCTGGCATTGAATATCTCCAACTTCAATTGTTCGGGCGACATCAATGACCGCAAAGAATTACGCAATGTTTTTCTTCGTTGATTAAATGCTTGCTTAACAACTGACTTAAATAATTTCTCGTCGCAATTTAATTTTTTGATGCTATTTCGTCTTAATCTTATAACCCCCGACTTTACTTTGGGTGGCGGAATAAAAACATGCTCATGCACTGTAAATAGGTACTCAATATCATAGAATGCCTGAATTAGCACACTAATTACACCGTACTTTTTTGTTCCGGGCTTTTCTGCAATCCGTTCTGCTACTTCTTTTTGAAACATGCCAACAACTTCAGGAACCAAATCCTTATACTCCACGACTTTAAATAAAATCTGAGAAGAAATGTTATACGGGAAATTTCCTACTACTGCGAAAGACTCACCCTTCATGAACTCCTTTAAATTAATCCTAAGAAAATCCAATTTGTGCACCACAAGATCTGGAAATTCTATATTTAGATATTCGATTGACTCCTTATCTACTTCAACACACTCGGTAACGAAATCTTCACGTACAACTAAGAATTTTGTAAGTGCCCCCATCCCGGGGCCTATTTCCAGCACTTGTTTGTATTTTCCGGTAGCATCTAAAGACTGAGCAATACGCTCTGAGACAGAATCGTCTTTTAAAAAATGTTGCCCGAGATGTTTTTTAGGCCTTACCATTTAATCATCGATGGTTTCTAATAATGTCCTGAATGCTACGAAATTATCTTTATATCTATCCGAGTGCTCTTTTTGCAAAGCTGGTGCATGATGAACCTGATAATCATGTAAATCTTTCATACTGGCGCAAAGATATTGTACATTATATGAAGTGCCACCGTCTGTTTCACCAATGACCTTACTCCATCTTTTTTCCAAAAAAAATCCCGTTGCCATCACATCCGGTATATGAACTTCTTTCATCCACCTCAGCCAATTCTCTTCTATTTCCTGGTTAACTTTTACGGTTACACTATAAACAATCATATTGGTAAAATGATATTATTCGATCTCTTTGAATTCAGATGAACCGGGCAAATTCTCAGTTAGCTTTCTGTATCTTTTCTTTGCCTCGATTCCAAACATACTGCCCGTATAATTTAAAAAAAGATTTTTATAGTATTCGGCAGCCTTAATTTCATCTTTGAAAACATTTTGATACATTTCTCCCAACAAAAACAAGGCATTATCTGCTAAAATATCTTCGCCATATTTGGTTACAATTTCAGTTAATCGCGCTGCTGCCTGTTCATAATTTTGTTTTCGGAAGTCAATCTCATAT
>JABJPZ010000138.1 GCA_018663635.1 Crocinitomicaceae bacterium | reverse complement strand
TGATAGTCATCCTGTACAAGAGATACTTTAGAATCAAAGCCCATTGACTTAAGAAGCGCACTTAATGTAGCCGCATTAGATTCAAAAATTTTTCCTTTTGGTAATTCTTGTCCAGGGCTTATTAACTCATTTCCGGTAACTACCAATGCAATATTTGGTTTTTTGTACACCTTGACTGATGTAATTCCCAATCCATTCAAAAAACCAATTGCAGCAGGGTTTAAAGTTTCACCTTTGCGCATTGCTAAAGCATCTAATTCTAGCTCCTCACCCGATAACCTAATGTTGGAATTTTCATGAACCGTTTGCAACAAAGCAATTTTATCTTGTCTAGCTTCAACAATTTCTTGTTTCGCAATCGCCCAAATATTTTTAGGCACCATCGCTCCGGTAAATATTCTTACTGCTTCGCCAAGATTCAGTTCTAATTCTTCTGCAGAATCACCCGCTTTAATTTCAGCTACTACACGATAGTTCTTTTGATTTCCACATAACGCATATCCATCCATTGCAGATTGATTAAACGGAGGCATCGCTATTGGTGAGTACACATTCTCTGCTAAAACACAATTCAAAGCACTAGTCAACCCAATCTCCACAACAGGATTCTTAGGAACTTTCGATAATATTTTATCTAGTGCTTCAGCTACTTCTATCATAAGAATCAAAAGTTATCATTCATTCTAAACCTTTGTAATTCATTGTTACACAAAAAGCCATTTATTCAAACTGTTTGCATTAAACCATCTTCTGTCTTTTGATAAGGTATTGCAATAAAATATTGTCATAACCCGCATTAATATCACAATCAACAAAATCAATCATATATTGTCCGCACTTAAGTTTCAACGCCTTTTTCTTCAAATCTGCCATCTCCTTATACTGATCTTTATATTGATTTGGATTCAATTTTATGCTTTCTCCTGATTCCATGTCAACAAAAGTATAAGGTCTGTTGTCAAAGTCGAGATTTACCTCTTTTTCCTTGTCCCGCACATGAAATACAATCACTTCATGCTTGGCATGACGTAAATGCTGTAACGCTGAGAATATATCATCCGTATTCTCACTAGAAAGCATATCACTAAAAATACAAACGAGACTCCTTCTTGCAATATTTTCTGCAATTGCATGAAGATTCGAGGAAACAGATGTTGTTTTTATAGAGGTCGTATCATAATCAAAGAGCATTTTTTCCAACTCTGCATATACGAACCGATGGTGAGCCAAATTGCTTTTTGCTGGTGTATGTAATTCTAGTTTATCAGAAAAAAAACTTAGGCCTACAGCATCTCGCTGCTTTCTAAAAAGATAAGACAATGTTGCCGCGGCATGGGCAGAGAAATTGATTTTATTCCAGGCCAATTTATCCGGGAAATACATTGAACTTGAGGCATCTATTACCAACTGGCATCTTAGATTCGTTTCCTCCTCATACCTTTTTATAAAAAGTTTATCTGTACGCGCATACAATTTCCAGTCAATGTGTTTGGTAGATTCTCCTTTGTTATACAATCTATGATCAGCAAATTCTACCGAAAATCCATGAAAAGGACTTTTATGCATTCCTGTAATGAAACCCTCTACAGCCTGTTTCGCTAAGAATTCAAACCCACCTAAAGATCGAATCTTTTGCCTATCTATTAATCTTTCCACTTGCTAAAAGTAACGATAAGATTTTCTGAAAAGTACTTTAGTTGAATAATCTTAATGAGATTTGAAATAAACAGCATTTTTGCTGTCCGAATTGTTAACCCTATTTACATTTTCTACTCTATAAGGCAACAAAATATTTTAATCTACGTTAAGATAAAAGCTTTCTGGTTGATACCACCGAATAAGTACCTTGTTTTTCACACCTCAAATTTACAGATACAATTGTGTTTCTAGCACCAATTGCGTTAACTACGATAATTGTTCGTTTAACGTGTTACTTTTCTATTGGTTTACGTTATAGAGTAAATTAATGGAATAAGAATGTAATGTTAACCATAAATTCTTTCGATTTCATGCAGACACAAAGTAGGTATCACAAAACTAAAGATCAGCTTTTAGAAGAAAATTCTTTTGTTGAAGCTTCTAAAAATGACCCAGCAAAGTTCGAACACTTGTATAATAAGTATCATGAACAAATTTTTAGGTATGTGTACCAGCGCATGGATGACAAAGATTTAGCTTTTGATGTTACATCTCAAGTATTTATGAAAGCACTTTCAAATATTCATAAATATCAATTTAGAGGCGTACCTTTTGCATCTTGGCTTTATAGAATTGCCAAAAGCGAATTGTATCAATCTTTTAAAGAGAGTAACGCAAAAAGAACCGTTAACATCGAAACGACGCACGTCTACGAAATTATGTCAGAAATAGACGAGGACGACAATGAGGCCTTAAAAGCACAATTAATTAAGGAAATTGCTGCTTTACCAGAAAAAGATCTCCAGCTGATAGAATTGCGGTATTTCGAAAAACGTTCTTACCGAGAAATCGGACAAATTATTGGCCTGACTGAAAATAACGCCAAAGTCAGGGCATATCGAGTTCTCAGGAAA
This sequence comes from Crocinitomicaceae bacterium, assembly GCA_018663635.1. Taxonomy (GTDB): domain Bacteria; phylum Bacteroidota; class Bacteroidia; order Flavobacteriales_D; family Parvicellaceae; genus UBA10066. The sequence continues at coordinate 8,617 of JABJPZ010000138.1, read as the reverse complement.
CTTCAAAAACGATTCCAAAAGGAATAGAAATTATGGAAGAACGAAAGATTAACATCGACAGAAAGCCTTTATCATCCGCAGAAATTGCATCCAGAAAAAATTTCAATCAAGTAGTCAAAGGGGCTGGAACTCCTAGCCCGATTCCTTTTTACAAAGCAGCATGGTTTGTTACTTCTGTGGGAATTATTGCAATTGTTTGTACTACAATCATTGCATCAAAAATCTTGACACAGAAAGATGAAAATTTACAGACAGCAACAACTGCATCACCACCAATTGAAGAATTCGCTGATTATTCTGAAGATACTCCGTGCGTTGTGCCACCAATCAAAGAGCAAGATATCACTTCCTCTCTTTACAAAATTAATGCTGAACAAGGGGGGACAATTATTCATACTTCAGGTACTGAAATAAAAATCTCACAAAACGCTTTCATGAACAACAACGGAGCTAAAATTACTGGAGAGATAGAAATACGTTACAGGGAATTTCAAAATCAGTTAGATATTCTTTTCAGCGGAATCCCTATGAAATATGACTCTGCTGGGTTACAGTACAATTTCGAATCAGCTGGTATGATGGAGATTCAAGGTTTTCAAAATGGAGAAGCCGTTTTTATTGTTCCAGAAAAACCGATTGAAGTTAAAATGCGATCCTATAACGACAGTCCAAAATTTAACCTCTATTACTTAGATGAATCAAAAAAACACTGGCTATACAAAGGGAAAGATAAAATTGAAACGTTAAGAGCTGAAGATCAATTAACTACTTCTACTGATGTAGATGAAGTCGAAAATCGACCTGAATTGATCAAGCAGAATAATGAGATCATTTCCTTAACACAAGAAAAATCTGAGCTAATTGAAATGGTAAAAAAAGCAGCGAATGAAGTCGTAAAACACAAAGAGTCTCAACCCGTTCGCCCAGCTAAAATAAATGAGTCCAATTTTAATTTTGATATTGCTGTAAACCCAATTGATTTTCCAGAATTAAGTATCTATAAAGATGTATTATTCGAAGTAGAGCCTTCTGATAAGAATTTCACGAGTGAAGTCTACAATATCAAATGGTCGGATGCTAAAATTTCTGAAGTCATTAAGGGAAAGAAATATCATTTAACACTCACTAAAGGAGCTGACATTCGTGTTTTTGATGTTTACCCTGCTTTTGATGAAAAAAATTACCCTAAGGCAATGCTTGTGTTCGATCAAAAATTTAAATCATACAGCGCTGAGTTAAATAAGAGGTTGAAAACAGAACAAGAAAAAAAGGCTGAGCTAGAGAAAAAAATAAATGAAATAGCACAAGCAAAAAAAGAACAGGCCCGGTTATTAGAACAATACTATAAAGAAACCAACAACAGCGTAAATGAAAACGCCACTGCAATCGAAGGCCTAGATAAGAATAATCAACAAATAAGCACACGGACTAGAATTTCGAGAACTTTTGAAGTACTTACTTTTGGTATTTGGAATGCCGATTGCACAATTCCAGCCAAACCTAAAGGTCAAACCATAAAAGCATTTTTTGTAGACGCTTTTGGGCTACCCATACTTCTTAAAAAAGTACAACTACTAATTAGAAGCAAGAATACCGTTTACAATTATTCAAGCGTCCAATTAGAGAAGTTTAAATGGAACCCAAAGGAAATGAATACGATTGTAGCCATTACACATAATGGTAAAATTGGTATAGTGTCTTCGGATTACATTAACAACATTCCTACAAGCCACAAAGAACACACATTCGTTCTGGAATTAATGGATGGAAAAACCATTTCAAAACAGAATCTCCGAAAAAAATTAGAGCTAATTTAAAACCTCAATCATCACTCAATATAAAAACACATAAAATATTGGTAAATAAGGCTTTAAAAATAAAAAAACAACAGGAAAAGTAAGTTTAATCACACGCTACAACTACTCGTTATTGCTACAAAAAAGACTCAAATATTTCAGGCCTAATATCATTATGTGAAGTATGATACACAGGCACTCCATCTTTGATTACCAAGACCTGTGGAGACGCATGCTTTACTTTAAATTTAGCAGCAATTTTATCACTAATATTTCTGTGCTGTATCAAATCCAAATAGTAAATAGGCATTTCTTCATCACGATAATTCCACGAAGATTCTAAACGTGACTTAACCATTGTACTGATCGAACACCGCGTACTGTGTTTAAAAATAATTACCGGCTTATTCCAAGACTCCGATACTATATCATCCAATACTGAAGGCTCAGACAACTTGCGCCATTGAATTGTTGACTTACTTGCTGTTTTACGAAATAATCCCACTTCTACTTTCTATTTAAGCACAAAGCTAAGTGCTTTTAAAAAAGAAACAAATCATCTTCTACTACCTAATTTTAAATATTCTAGAAAATAGTCACTCCAATCATAATAGATAATCTATTCCTACTGATTATTATCACAGCAAAACACGAATTCACAAAATAATCAAGTAATTGTTCAACGAGTATTTAAAATAAAGTAAGTCTTACCGTATATTTAGATAAAAATAATGAATGAAACGATTTTTCTTTTTTGGGTTTAGCCTCTTTGCCATTTCCATGTTTGGACAAACAACAGGCACCATTCATATTGAAAAAGAACAAATCAAAGAACGGTATTCAGTGCAATTTTCTGGTCAAGAAAATGGACCGTTAATATTAAGAGATTATTTAGTTGATAAATGTCTACTGAACAACAAAGGGTTAATCACGTCGTTTCAAGTTATAATTGAAGACAGGACCGGCGAATGGAGATTGCTAAGAAACCAAGGAGGCTGTTTTTCGGCAATCAATTATCAGGCTTTAGAGCAGCTCGCAAGTGGTTCAAACATTGAATTCATAAATATACTTGGGCTTAATGATTCTGGAAATAAAATTATCTTTCCTGGAATGAAATTTGTACTTAAAAAATGAATATGAAATTTACGCAATTAGCATTGTTAATATTAATCAGTTTCTTAGCTACTAGCCAAGAGAATCAGACTGCAGATTTAGAATTTGCCTACAATGGAATATGGGAATCTGGAGAAATCGTCATCGACCCCGAAATTACTTGCCTAGATGTTCGAAATGGTACACTGGCTTCTTTTAAAATAATTCTATTAATTAATAATGGAACTTCGGTAAAGCAATTCGATGAGGTTGGAAAATGTTTTAGTGAAAAGGCTCTTAAGGCGCTTACTTCCGCACCAGCCGGCACTCAGGTCATGTTTAGCCAAATGAAACAGGTAACCGAAGGCGGAGGGCGAAAAGAAATTAAAGGAAAAAATTATTTGATAAAAAAGTGATGAAAATACATTATTTATCAATGATTTTGCTTTTTCATTCTGTAATTGCTCTTGGTCAAAATTCAGATCATAAATCGGGCACTATCACCATACAAAAAGCAACAAATTCGATTGAAGGGCTTTACGGAAAAATGAGTATTCATTCATCCTTAGATCAAGAGACAAACAAGGATATCAGCCAAATAAAAAAAAATAAAAGCCGTTTTTTAAAATCGCCATTTGATTTCTACTTTTTTTTCTTAGCTAACGGAACTCTTTATCAAATTGAATCAACTGATAGTCCACAGGTGATTTTATCACAAATTGAAGATAATCCGACCAAATTAAGACCCGTGCTTGCATCGTATACTGTGCTTGATTCAATTGTAAGCATCTCACCCTTATTGACAGGGTTTATGGAAGGACAAGAACCTGCAAGTTCGGCCTATATTGGTAAGTTATCAAGTAATATAATTTTACTTTCTACTAGAAACAGCACTGAAATTCATCAATTCGAAAAGCTGGAATAAAACAAAATCTAAATTCATCAATTAAACGAACGGTACACCAGTATCAATCAGTTATTAGGACAAAAATCAAAAAATGTTAGCGTAGACAAAGATACACTTGTATCTTAGATCATCGTTTATTCAATAACAAATGACTTACAACAATTTCGAATTTCAAGGGTACAATAAATTTGAATTAATAGGTTATTCATGGACCTGCAGTCAACCCAAAGCTAACGTCCTGATCGTTCATGGTATGAGCGAACACGCTGGCAGGTATAATGAATTCGCAAAATTTCTTTCAAACAATGGTATTAATGTTTTCTCTTCAGACCTGAGAGGACATGGGAAAACAGCTGGTTCTATTGAAAACATTGGACTTTTTGCGATGGAAAACGGCTGGCAAAAAGTGATACAAGATCAAAAAATACTTCTGACACACATATCTCAACAAAATGATCTTCCAATATTTGTTCTCGGTCATTCTATGGGCTCTTTCATTGCACGTTCTCTAAGCTTTTCAGGTGAAAAACGCATTGCAGGCTATCTATTTTCGGCAACTGCAGGCGATCCTGGGTTTCTTGGAAGAGCTGGAAAAATTATTGCGGCGATTAACAGTCAAATGCTCGGTAAAAAAAATCGATCAAAGCTTCTCGACAAAATGGCTTTTGGAGATTTTAATAAAAGAATTGAAAACCCTAGAACGAAAAAAGATTGGCTTACTAGAGATGATTCCGAAGTGGACAAATACATCAATGATCCTTTTTGCATGCAGCTTTTCACATCTCAATTCTACACGGATTTATTAGAGGGCGTTTTGACTGTTAATGATACTAGAAACACAAAACGAATGGATAGGGTGCCCTACTTGTTATTCGCTGGCGACATGGATCCCGTTGGTGAATACGGCAAAGGCGTTCAAAAAGTATTCCAAATGATGTTGAAAGAACAACACGATGTACAAGTAAAGCTATATCAAGGAGGAAGGCACGAAATGCTGAATGAAACCAATAAAGTAGAAGTCTATAATGACGTTCTTAGCTGGATTTTAACGCAACTCAACTAATACCTGCTTAAAATGAATTAAGTTAATATTCAAAATACTTATTTTAGGGACACAATACCCACGTAATACATCAAAATGAAAAATATACATATAATCCCTATCATCTCTACCCTTATAATTTTGACAATAATGGGTTGTAGGAAGCACAACGAGGAAGAAGATTGTTACTACCAACCTGCGTGGAGAACATGCGACAGCTATGATATTCCACCAACTGAATATCTGCTCACTTCAACAATAGTATCGACTGATCTCTACCCAATACAATTAGACATCTACACGAGAACATTGGTATTTGGCAAGGGATCGCTATATGATACTTTTTATCAAGATTCTTCATGGCAAACTTACATTCTACCCGAAGGTCGTTATACGGCAGAAATTCAATTTTCGAATGACTCAATTGTTGAGGAAGAATTTAGAGTCTACTCGGGTATCCATGAATATTGTGAGGGCACGTGCTACACCATCAATAATGATGAAATAAACATGCAAGATCCAGGTTAAAAAGTTTTGAATTTAATTTTGAATTAGAACATGTTGAAAAACATTTGCAAAAGTTCTACTTAAACAGTGAAAAATCAGACTGAACTTTTTGCAAATTCGTTTTATGGTTCTCAATTATATCTGGGTTGCCTTTTTTCTAATTGCCTTCATAGTAGCGATAGCTAAACTCGTCTACAGCTATTATTTATCAAGTAATGCAGAAATTTTAGGAGCTAGTCAAGAGTTAATTGATAAGAACAGACATGTTTTTGGAGACATTGTTAATGCTATTTTTGAGCGCGCCGAACTTGGATTTGAGTTGTCTATTGGTCTCACAGGAATTTTAGCACTTTGGCTGGGAATCATGAAAATTGGCGAGCAAGGAGGGGCCATTAGAATTCTCTCTAAATTAGTCGGTCCCCTATTCGCCAGTATTTTTCCTGGTGTTCCAAAAAATCATCCTGCAAGCGGATCTATCGTAATGAATTTTTGTGCCAACATGCTTGGATTAGATAATGCTGCTACTCCGCTTGGTTTGAAAGCCATGAACCAATTACAAGAATTAAATCCAAAAAAAGACACTGCCTCTAACGAACAAATCATGTTCTTGGTATTAAACACTTCGGGATTAACAATAATTCCGGTAAGCATTCTTGCTTTAAGAACGTCTGCAGGCTCTATAGATCCAACTTCTGTTTTCCTCCCCATTTTAATTGCTACATATTTCAGCACTCTTGCAGGATTAATAACCGTTTCAATCATTCAAAAAATTAACTTATTCAAATGGGTGATACTTGCCTATGTTGGTGGAGGTACAGTTTTGATGGCCTTGTTGATATGGTTTTTAGGCGGTTTAGATCAAGCTGCACTAGGGCAATTTTCAAAAATTGCTTCAAGTTCATTAATCTTTTCAATTATAATCAGCTTTTTACTCTTAGCCATTCGGAAAAAAGTAAATGTTTATGAAGCATTTATTGAAGGGGCAAAAGACGGCTTTAATGTTGCAATCAAAATTGTTCCTTACCTGATTGCTATGTTAGTTGGCATTGGAGCATTTACCGCATCGGGCGCAATGGGCTGGCTTATCGATGGGCTTGCCTGGGGTATTGCAAGTATTGGACTCGACACTTCATTCGTAGATGCGCTCCCAACTGCATTAATGAAACCACTAAGCGGCGGCGGCGCCAGAGCCATGATGGTAGAATCATGGGGAGCGGAATCAAGCCTTGTTGATAGTTTTACGGGAAAACTTACATCCATACTTCAAGGATCAACAGAAACAACATTTTATGTATTAGCCGTCTATTTTGGATCCGTGGGAATTAAAAAGACAAGATACGCGGTTAAAGCAGGGCTTATTGCAGATTTGATTGGAATCATAACGGCTATCATTTTAGGGTACATGTTCTTTGGAAGCCCCGACAATACGAAGAATATTAACACTAAAGTCGGCATCGCCACAGCGCTATCTATTGAACTAAGTAATAATCAATCTGAGCCATTTAAGGGAGTACAGCTTACTGATTATGCCCAATACGAGCTGGACTTTGGTGAATTTATTGAAGAAAGAAAATTAAATAATAGCCAATTTTTAATCGATACTATTTATCCGAAAGGTACCGATTTCATTCTTGAGACAAGGTATAGTGATGATCGCTACTATTACATTGATGGAACAAAACAAAAATACCAACTTACCATAGAGCAAGGAAAGCTACAATCTGTTTTCTATTTCGGGAATCTAAGGCTTGAAAAGGCAATCATAGACCTAAAAGAAAAGGAACATTCTCTGCTAAAAAAAACGCCGCAGAATCAAGGACAATAAAAAGATTCCGCAGTGTACGCCGCAGAATCTGAACAAAACAAAAGTCCATTAGTATATTGGCCGAGCGCTAGCTCCTGAACAGAGTTCTTCTTGAATTTTATTAATGGATGCAAGGAAGATGGCCTATCTAAAATAACTCTGGCACTTGCAGAGAAAATCCCAATTCCATTTGTGATATTGGTATACGTGGGACGCTCTGTTACGATTCCAGAAACGGGCTCATTAATTTCAATAAAAGTACTCAGTTCTTCATGCGAGGCAATTAACATAAATTCAATATTTCCCGCAACACGCTTCTCTACATTAGAAACATCTTGTAATTGTTCAAGATTCCCTAAGAACTCATAAAACAATTCCCCGTTGACTACCCGATCCAACTGCCCAATACCAGATGCACTATTGGCCTCTTGAGACCCCTGATACCAATCGATGTATTTATCAGCACTACCGCCACTTATATAATGCTCTACATAATGAAACCGCAAATTCAAATCGTACCGTTTCGCATCTTTCCCTAAGCTCCATTCTATTTTAAAGTTATCGACATAATTCGAGTTCGACAAGCCTGTTCCGTTCTCAAATTCCACACCTGAAATAAGTTGATATTTAAATAATGTTGCAAAATCAAATATTCCAATCAAAGAAGTGGTAGACTCTACAGCCGGGCGATTATCATCAAATTGAACCTTTACGGTGTACGTGGAAGTTTTATCTAAAGAATCTGGCACGAAATAATAAACCTTTTGAGAATCCGTGTAGTAGATTCCTGAATTATTATCTACCGGGACGTATTTTTCATCCAAAAGCCAAGTCATTCCTGAATTGTTTTCTTCTACCGTAACTGAAATATTATCGTACTCAGTACAATCATTAATGGCGGCATATTCATAATTATTACCATCACCTAAAAACGACTTATTCACCTTGACCCACTGTGTATCAGCAGCTTGATCAATTATTCCGTAAACAATAGTTGTTTCCTCCGGGACATTTAATTCAAAATCCGTTGAGCAGGTAACGAAAATGAGTGTAGTGACCATTAACACTAATAAAACTCTTAATTCTTTCTTCATTAAAAAATTTCTTCCCTTTACGATGTAAAGGATTTATTCAATGCAAATGTATACAACCAGCAGCATTAAAAAAATAGAGTTATATAAAAGGTCGTTTTTGGTGTACCAAAGGTTTAAAACAGAGAGCAATCAATACTTAACCGTCTATTCTTTCAACTAATTAGTTTTCATATTATCATCTTTTGTAGCTTTGTGCACAGATAGTTTGAAAACCATTGTTTAGATCCGCTAAATAACCAGAGCATGTCAACATATAAAGATGTAAAAAGAATAACAACTCATATACTTCATGAGATGAAAGCCAAAAATGAAAAAATTTCGATGCTCACTGCATACGACTTTTCAATGGCTAAGATTATTGATAATGCAGGAATT
>JABJPZ010000137.1 GCA_018663635.1 Crocinitomicaceae bacterium | reverse complement strand
TCGAAGCTCAAGAAGAAAATTCGGCCAATACAAATTCAGAGATTGAAGTTACCGAGGAAGTAAAAAGGATTTTAGATTTCGATTGTAACAAGATCATTCTTACCGATACAAATGGAATGGAGATAGTTATGTATGTAACCGAATCTTTAAATGCCATCAACAATAAAAACAAATATGGCAATAACCGGGTCAAAGGATTTCCTCTATCTATTGAAGTTGAGATGCAGCAACTAACTATGACAATGGTCGCAATTGAAATAAAAAACAAAGTGGAAAAGAGTGCTTTCAGCATCAAAATTCCAGAAGAATACAAAGAAATAAGTATGGCTGAATTACTTCAAAGCCTTGGAGGGATGCAATAGCTTTCATTTTTAGATTTCTGAACAAAAATCAAAGTAAATTGTGTCGGCTAATTCAATTAAAAAGAAGCTGATAAATGCCTTTTCCAGTCCAGATATAAATACTTACAAGAAACAATTCACCAATGAGCAGTTCCCCAATAAACTACCAGAAATTCATCTTAGCGTATCCCGCTACATAACAAATTAAATCAGTCGGAACAGGTGGGAAAAATGACCAAGCCATCACAATTGTAAAACCATACTTTTGCATGCCAGCTTTCGCCCGCTTGAATTTTTCTTGATTTTTTACTGAAAATAACTGTTCAACTTTTAAAATTTTTGCTGAAAAATATATCCAAGTGGCACCAGCAAATATTCCGGTCATAGAAATCAGTAGCACTAAAAATGGTTGATCAGGATATAATGCAATACCCATTACTACAAAAATCGTACTGGGTAAAAAGAAAATAGAACGAATCAAACTTAAAGTTATGTAGGCATAGAAAATACTCTTACTATTAGACGCGTAAAAAGACTTTAAAGTGTCGGCTGTATAAATGGAAGGAAACAGTCCATAATGAATGATTGCTGATACAATTAGCAGTAACCAGATTAACCGAAGAGCTTTTCTATATTTAAAAATACTGCATTCAGACATTCCACTAATATCGATAATGTTTTTTCAAAAAAATTAAACCTACAATCAAATACCCCCCTCCTTGTTATTGTTTATAAAATGTTAACACATTTGTGTGTACAGAAGTTATGTTCTTTAATAAACAGCGCTATGGTATATTATAATTTTGTTTGATGAGGTAAACTGCACATGACAAATCCAAACAAAATAAGAAACAGCAAGCCTGAGAAGAAAAAAAAATCTTCAAAAGCAAAAGCCAACGGTAATAAAAAACCAAAGGCTCCAAACCCTCTATGGCTAAAGATTAAGCAATTTTTCTTGGATGAACGTTTGCATAAGACGACCGGATTAATTTTACTCTTATCAAGCATTTATCTGTTTTTATCTTTCACTTCCTATCTATTCAGCTGGAAAAACGACCAAGACCTGGTTAATAATGTACCATTTTGGTCATTTGTGTTTTCTGGCGAGGAATTGGATATTAGAAATTGGCTTGGCAAGCTAGGCGCATACACTTCACACAGTATTATTTATGGGGGATTCGGTATTGTGTCCTTTCTGTTACCATTTAATTTTGCTTTATGGGGAATAAAAATACTTTTCAAAAAGGAATTTCTACCACTTTTAAAAACACTTAGCATTTCTGGTGTTATTTGGGTTTGGCTATCCATTACTTTAGGGTATTTATTTGCCAAACCATATGACTTCTTAGGTGGGATATTTGGTTTCGAGACAAGCGGCTGGATTGTGACAGCTATCGGACCAGTCGGAATGGTTCTTTTTATTCTTTTCTCTGGTCTTGTAGCGACTGTTATTTTATTCAATCCAAAAATACCCACAATTGGACGCGTAATTCCAAATAAAGACGAAGAAGAAAGCACCTCAGATCAGGAATCTAATGCAATACCCAATAAGATGGCTCCGGACCAACCCATACCGGATGAGTCGTCAAAACAAATTGAATTAGAAGAAAACACAACAGAAGACATTGATGAAATTGAAGAAGTAACAGAAGAAGGGCCAGAAGACTTAGGAACTTTTATTGGGGAAGAAAAAGAAGTAAAAGTAGAGGTGATTGATGAAGAGTTTCAAGTGGAAGTGCCGTCAGAAGAAGATGAATTATCAGAAGCAGAAATCAGTGACAAATTAAAAGAATTTGGAGAATACGACCCAAAATTAGTATTAGCGACTTATCAGCTACCCGGAATTGATTTGCTATCCGATCATGGTGGAGGCAATATTTCTGTGGATAAAGAAGAACTTGAAGAAAACAAAAATAAGATTGTAGAAACACTAGGTAATTACAACATAAAAATTGCTAAAATTAAGGCTACCATAGGACCTACTGTCACCTTATATGAAATTGTACCTGCCGCAGGTGTTCGAATTTCAAAAATTAAAAATTTAGAAGATGATATTGCCCTTAGTCTCGCTGCATTAGGAATAAGAATTATCGCACCTATGCCTGGCCGAGGAACTATTGGTATTGAAGTACCTAACTCTAAGCCTGAAGTGGTTTCTATGCGCTCTATTATTGCTTCGGAAAAATTTCAGAATAGTAATATGGAGCTGCCCGTTGCATTGGGAAAAACAATTTCTAACGAAACGTTGGTTGCAGACCTTACCAAGATGCCTCATTTACTAATGGCGGGAGCAACTGGACAAGGTAAATCAGTCGGTTTAAACGCAATTCTTGTTTCAATACTATATAAAAAGCATCCATCACAGGTTAAATTTGTTTTGGTTGATCCGAAAAAAGTTGAGCTTACACTTTATACCAAAATTGAAAGACATTTTCTTGCTAAACTTCCTGATGATGGTGAAGCCATCATCACAGACACATCCAAGGTAGTCACCACTTTAAATTCCTTGTGTGTGGAAATGGACCAAAGATATGAGCTTCTTAAAAACGCAATGGTGCGGAATATAAAGGAGTACAATAAAAAGTTTATCGACAGACGTTTAAATCCAGAAAAAGGCCATCGCTATCTACCGTACATCGTATTAGTTGTTGATGAATTTGCAGACCTTATAATGACGGCAGGAAAAGAAGTTGAAACTCCTATAGCTCGTTTAGCACAGTTAGCTCGGGCCATTGGCATCCACTTAATAATTGCTACTCAAAGGCCTTCTGTCAACGTAATTACAGGAGTAATAAAAGCCAATTTCCCGTCTCGGATAGCTTTTAGGGTTACGTCTAAAATTGATTCAAGAACAATTCTTGATGCAGGAGGAGCTGACCAGTTAATTGGGAAAGGTGACATGCTCTATTCGCCAGGCAATGAACTTGTCCGTCTTCAGTGTGGCTTTGTAGATACTCCAGAAGTTGACGAAATAACTGATTTCATTGGTTCTCAAAGAGGGTACCCTAATGCATTTCATTTGCCTGAATACATCGATGACAGTGCAGCCGCAACATCAGATGCAGACAGAAACGACAGAGACGTGATGTTTGAAGAGGCGGCAGAAGTCATTGTCAATCACCAACAAGGTTCAGCATCACTCATTCAAAGAAAGTTAAAACTAGGGTATAATCGAGCAGGTCGAATTGTTGACCAACTGGAGGCTGCAGGAATTATTGGCCCACATAAAGGAAGTAAAGCTCGTGACGTATTAATTCCAGATTTAGATTCTTTGGCGCGGTTTTTGGAAAATGAGAGGAAAGACAGTGAATTAGACTAAATTTGCAATTATGAAGAGTATTTTAACAATTACGGCCTTGTGTTTATTGATGAGTGCACCAAGCATTGCTCAAAACGAAGAAAAAGCAAAGACAATTTTAGACGGGATTAGCAAAGAAATGGCTTCCTACAAGACCATTTACATCGAATTTAATAGTAAAATAAAGAGTGAAGGTGTCAATAGCTCATCAGCTGGTAAAGCATGGATAAAAGGAAGTAAATATTATTATGAAGATAATAATGCCAATATCTGGAATGATACTGAATACCTCTGGAATCTTGAATTAGACGAAGGTGTTTGCTATAAAAGTGACGCGGACGAAGAAGAAGGAATTAATCCAAGTAAATTATTAACCATTTGGGAAGATGGTTTTAAATACCAGTATTACGACCAGGGCTCAACGGCAAAATTGCATGCCATTAAGTTATTCCCCAAAGAACCCAAAGAAAGTAAATACCATACGCTTATTGTAAAAATCAATAAGGCTGAAAATAAAATTCATAGTATGACAGTGAAGACTAAAGACGGTATATCGCTGTATTACACCATAGAAAAAATGTTAGCTAATATAGAAATTAGCGATTCCAAATTTAAATTTGACAAAGCAAAACATCCTGGTATTGAGATTGAAGAGCTGTAAATAATTGACCCAATGCTTAAATATTTATTACAGCCAGTTAATGCCTTTTTTCAGTTTTTTTAAGGTTTCTTTTTCCGCTTTGGATGTTGGCGAATAATTGTAAATCCAAGATGCATCATTTGGCAAGCTCATCAATATGGATTCTATTCGACCGGCTGTCTCCAGGCCAAATTTTGTGCCGCG
>JABJPZ010000136.1 GCA_018663635.1 Crocinitomicaceae bacterium | reverse complement strand
ATAATTTGATCGTAAGGTGCAATGAAAAGAAGCATACCGACCCCAATTACTATTAGTAACAGTGTCGACTTCTCTCTAATTTTTCCAATTAATGCCATAATTACATACTAAATAAGGAGCGCGAATATACCACACTATTTCGATATTAAAAAATCCAAAAACACTTTATACTACGCGCATCCCAACTGCTTCTGGCAAACAATCAGTTTTTCCTTTTTACGGTGACTTTAACCAAATTTATTCTGTGATTGGATACATCTAAAATTTGGATACTAAAATCTTCTATTTCCACCACTTCTTGCGCATTAGGAATGTCTTGCGTAACGCTAATAATAAATCCAGCTAACGTTTCGTATTTCTCTGATTCCGGAATTTTGATTTTATATTTCTCATTTAAATAATCTATCTCCATACGTGCTGAAAAAACAAAACTACCGTCTTTCTCCACTTTCTCAATAAGCTCTTCATAATCATGCTCATCCTCTATCTCACCAAAAATTTCTTCCATGATGTCCTCAGTAGTAATCATACCCGAAGTTCCACCAAATTCATCCACGATAACTGCAATACTTCTCTTGTTTTCCAAAAGATCATTTAGTGCTTTGTCTACAGTGATGGTTTCCGGAATAATATTAATTGGGAGCAAGATTGACTTGATACTTTCTGGGTTTTTCAATAATTCAAATGAATGCGTGTAGCCAATGATATTGTCAATGTTGTTTCGAAAAACCAAAATTTTAGATAAGCCAGTTTCAATAAATAACTTTTTTAATTCTTCTACTTCACAATCAATGTCTACGCTGATAATTTCATTTCTTGGGACCATACAATCTCTTGCTTTCACCTTAGAAAAATTCAAGGCATTCTGAAAAAGATGAACTTCATGATCTATCGCATCTTTTTCAGTAGCCAATTCAGCAACCTCTGAAAGATAATCATCCAGGTCCACCTTACCGAAAGCAACTTTATTTGAATCCTTATCGGTTTCAAAGAATAGACCAATTAAAAATTCAGAAAGTCCGATTGTCAAAAAAACAGGTATCCAAAAAAGACAGTAAATAACCAATAAAGGAATTGCAAAAAAACTCAATACTTTGTTTGGGTTAATTCTAAAAACTGTTTTAGGAAGAAATTCAGCCGTAACCAACACTAACAGGGTAGAAATAATGGTTTGAAGAAGCAAAACAATCCCTTCATTGCTACCAACCCAATCCATGATTGTGGGCTCCATTGACTTTGCCATCCAAATACCATATACCACCAAAGCAACATTGTTGCCTAAGAGCATGGTTCCTATAAATCTAGATGAACGACTCGCAAAAAAGCTAAGGATTTTAGCACTTATGTGTCCTTGTTTACTATCTAGCTGGATTTTAAGCTTATTGCACGAGATAAAAGCGATCTCTATTCCAGAGAAAAATGCGGAACAAATTAAAGACGCAAAAATAATGAGCGCTTCGGTTGTCATTTAACTATTGCTGTTCTTGTTCTTGGGCATCTACCATTTTTTGATAACTCTTTCGCAATCGTCTTCTCATAAACCAAATTGAAGTTGCAATTACCGGCAGGATTATGTAAAACTTTGCCTCTGCAAGTCCCGAGTCAATAACAATATACGTAGTAAGACAGACAGACAAGACTGCTACAACTAGCCAAAACTTTTCTAAAAAATTATATACTTTTTCTAATCTGTTTGGATTATTCTGATTCTTGCTCATTGTACATTTCCTTTGTTTCAATCTCACCGAATACCTTATTTAATTTGTATTCTGTGAAATTTAAATTCGAAGTTAACCCAAATTTTCCTGTTAACGTGCCAGCTAAAGAAGAAACTGTTACAGGTTTATCCGTAAAAAGCGAATCTTTTTCTACAAAAACAAAAAGTAAATCTGTCGCTAGTCTTTCCGCATTGATATTTCTAATGCGTACGCTGTCGGTGAGAACAATCTCTCCTAATTTCTGCTTCATTATTCCTTTTTTTGCAGAAATTTTAGTCACTTCTACACCCAAAGAATCATAAGTCCTCAACTGAAACCCTATTGGAAATTGATAAACCTCTTCGTTATCAATTAGAAATTTCTCTATTCTTGGTGTACTCAGCAGATAACGTTTCGTTCCAGCATCAGACAGTTGCATATTCACTCCTGTAGAAATTTCTATCGGTGAATTAGCATCAAACTGGAAAGCTTTAATCTCAGACATTTCATTACCACAAGAAAGGAGTACTCCAATAATTAGAATAGTGCTTAATTTATTGAATCGATTAATTTTTAACGGGTTCTCCAGAAGGCTATTGACACATTACAGTTACGTTACCTAAGGTACCTAAATTAACTTTATCTCCTTTCGTAACGTCCATTTGAAAAAGCTCGTTACAATCAGGCAGCAACGAATTATATTGTTCAATCATCTTAGAAGCCCGAGCAGATACACCGGAATCTAACGATTTCGCTTTTTCACAATATTCAATCGCCTTCGCATAAGCTAATTTTCTCATGGTTAAATTCGGATGAACATCACTATTGGAAACTTGTTTTGCAGTTTGAACTGCCTTATTTAACCACGGATCTCCAGCATTTGGAAAATCTTTCATCCAAACGGCATACCACTTTCCTGGTGCGCAAGCCACTCCTACCTTAATGATATCTAACTTGATGTCACAATCGACGCACAGGTCATAAGCTTTTTTTATCGTCGCACACGCTTCACTCTTCTTGTCTTTGGCATACTGTAACTTTGCCAAGCCATAGTATCCTTCTGCAGTTGGTTCTAACGCTATGCTCTTTTCCAAAACATTCAGATAAAAATCAATACTTACCTCTTCCTTTTCACATTTCGCATCGTCTAATAATTTAAAAGCTTCCTGAAGCAATGCCTGATTGGTTGGGTCAGCATTTACTTTTTCTTTATAAATTTCAGTAATCACATCACAAGTCAAGAAACCCTTCGCTCTTATAAGTAGGAAATCCTTTACTTTACCCCATTTGGTGTCCTTCGAACCAGAGCTGATAGCAGTCTCACAAATTGCTTTTAAACGAAGATATTCTTCTACCATCACTGATTTACCAACAACTTTTTCCTGAAATAAATAAAAACAAGACGCATAATAATACCGCACTGAAGAAGATTTAGATTTTTCTTGAAGTGCCTCAATAGACTCGTTCAGTAGGTCATGTGTTTTCTGAGCCTTACCTTTTGCATCGTACTGTGCACAAGCCATTCCATATGCTTCAATAATTTTTGCATTACGCCCTAAAATTTCAATCCCTTTTTCATAGTTAAAATAAAGCGAATCTTTTCGGGCCGCTTGCTGCTCTCCTTCAGAGTCTTTTATCATTTTACCTAAAACGGCTCCCCCATTTGTAATAATAGTTGGTTTTTCTTGAATCTTACTATCACAAAGTCCACCTGTTAGCATTTGCCAAAATTGATAAGCCCTTGGATAATCCTTAGATCTGAGTCCGTCATTGAAAATAATATATGCTTCATCGCAATTGTACTCTTGAGCTTTAACATATTGCCCCATTCCAATCATGCAAAGGGTTAAAATTATTATTCTTGCTTTCATTTCCATTAAATGACTATTAAATTTTTTAATCGTATTTCCTCTTCCAAAACCAATTATCAAACCTACCTGGCATGATGGTTAACCCGATTCTTGCCGAAACAAAACGCTCCTGAATCAAATTATTCTCGGTTGTTCCTCGTTCTCCAAGTTCTACTCCAAAATTTATCATTGAACTAGAACCAGAAAATCGCATCGGTAATGACATTCCAAAACTCATGCCAACTTCTATTAAATCCGTGTTATTGATTTGCAAAGGTGTTTTATTGTACCTAAAACCCAGCTTGTATATACCCAATGACATTGTACTATTCGATTGATTAGTCACATCGCTCGACTTTTGATATTCTAAGCCAAAAGCTCCCTCATAGCTGGGGTTAAGAATGTCTTGGATCGATTCGTTTCCAAATTCTTCCGAGTAGGATGACCAATCTTGCATTTTAAGTTGAGCACCTATCCTAAATCGATCATAAATTAATGCTGCCCCAAATCCAAAACTGGTAGGCAAATTTAAAATACCATCTGTATTCTGAACATAAGAAATGGTATCTTCAAATATTTCAGCTAGTGTAGTACTCCTGTATGTGTACACAAAATTATCTCTTTTGGCGTTCAAACTCGAACCCAATGACCCAACTGCACCAAAATCGAAAGCTCTTTTAAAATATCGATAGTTCGCTTTAATCGTTGAGTCCTTTCGCATCATTGCCTTATTAATGCATTTCTTTTTATTTTTTAATCGATAATGAAAATACAGTCCGGCATCAAACATAAAATCAGAAACTTGAGTATTGATTTCAGACCTGGAATCTAAATAAGTAAAGTCCTCGAAATCAACACCTCTCGTATTAGAGTAGGTTCCGAATAAATAGTAAGCATTGGTTCCAATGCTTAATGACGACTCGTGTTTTGCTTTTGTTGAGTCAGTTTTAGCCAAAAATGAACGATTAATTAGTTTTCTAGAAGCCCCAATAAAAACTTTATTTACTCCTCCAGTACCCGTGTAATTATAAGTATAGTTTCCTGCATGACTATCGAATCCCGGATCTACCATGTTATATCCAACCGTGCTAAACGGCATGATACCAAATGCTGCACCTCCTTTTTTACCAATTGGTAAACCCATTACAAAATCACTTAATCCAAGATAATTGGTACTTTGATTGTCCGTTTCTGTGGTTAATTGAATCAGCTTCCCTTTAACACCAACGCTGAAAATCGGTTTGTGGCGTAATAAATAGCTGTAAGTTGCAGGGTTTCCAAAGTTAACTTGGTTATAATTTACCATAGGAATATTCAACCCGCCAGAGCCGAAATAATAGGCATTTGAATTGCCAAAAATATCTCCAAAAGCATACCTGCTATATGGACTTGAGTTCGTTGATTGACAAATTGCATTCACCGCAAATAATATTGCCACCAAGGATAAAAATTGTTTCCTATACATTAACACTAAGTATTGCATTTAATCCACGAAGGGTGAAAAATGCGTCTGCAAATATGGTGTTTTTAAGTTCATTTTCAAAAAAAGTAGCATCGCCACCCGTTAGCACAATATTTATTTCATCGAACTGCTCTTGATAGCACCTTATTATTCCATTAATTTCTGCAAGCATTCCATTAAAAACACCTGATGTTATTGATTCTTCAGTATCATTACCGATCAATTTTTTCGTGGATTGTAAATCAATGAACGGCAATTTATCTGTAAAAGTATTTAAGGCTTTAAACCGCATATTAAATCCTGGACTAATAGCGCCGCCTCTGTAGTTCCCTTCCGCATCAACAAAATCAAATTTCATGCAGGTCCCTAGATCAATACATAACGAATTGTTAGAGGGGAATTGAACCGCAAGACCTGCAGCATTAGCGAGGCGATCTTGACCTAAAGAATCTGGCGTTAAATAAGTATTCTTAAATGGAATTATGCTAGAATCTGAAAGAACGTGACCCTTTTTAAATGTGTTAATAAAAGTCTCCAAAGTTTCATTTCGATCAGTGACATTGGATAAAATAGCGGATTCAAATAAAGTAATATCAAAATCATTCTGAATATTACTTTGGTCAAATCGATCGTACTTTTCCGACTTAATTAAAGTCTTACCATCAAAAGCTGCCACTTTAGTTGATGTGTTTCCTACATCAATGATTAAGTTCATCTGGCTAAATTAATTGGATTAACGGAATTTATTATTTCTCTACAAATATTTTTCGTTTTGAGAATTATTTTATATTTGCCGACCAATACGGCTGGTACCTTAGCTCAGTTGGTAGAGCAATGGACTGAAAATCCATGTGTCCCTGGTTCGATTCCTGGAGGTACCACAGTAAAAAGAGGTTGTCAATGGCAACCTCTTTTTTATTTTTCAATCCCCAACTTAAATAATTCGTTCTATGATTTGTGTGTCGTTATTTGACAACTTAAGAACGTAGCTACCTTTTGGTAAGAAAGAAAGATTAAGAATCACGTT
>JABJPZ010000135.1 GCA_018663635.1 Crocinitomicaceae bacterium | reverse complement strand
ACATTTTTTGGTCATGCTAGCACAGAGGGATTTGATCAAAATATTGATAATCCTGATAATTGGGGTAATTATGGCAAATTCCCATTGGTTATTGGATTAGGATGTTTCGCAGGAGATGTACATCAACCATCGACCACTAGTGCCAGTGAAAAATTTGTTATTCTGCCTGATCAGGGAGCAATTGCATTTTTATCTACGGTTAAAATTGGTTTTACTAATGGATTGAACAGTTTTACTAGTGAATTTTACAATGGATTTTGCGACACGTTGTATGGGGAGTCAATTGGTAGGATATCCCAGTACGCAAAATCATCCTTAAGCAGCACTTCGCATGTTTCAGAATCTGGAAGTGTTGGTAATTTCTCAATTCAAGGAGATCCGGCTATTTCAATTAACTCGCATGAAGCACCGGAGCTGGTTCTGGATCAGTCAAGGGTATTTCTTAGCCCATCCGAAATTACGGTAGCAACCGATTCCTTCGATCTAAATATTGTGGTAACAAATTTGGGACAAGCGATAAGAGATACTATTGGAATTGAGGTCGTCAGAACTTTTCCGAACGGGGTAGATTCAATTTACTTTTATGATCTGCCTAAAGCAGCATTTAGAGATACAGTTGTGTTGTCTATTCCTCTGCAGCCGACGATTGCTGAAGGAATTAATTTGTTTAACATTGAGATTGACCTTCCATCAGAATATACAGAGCAACAAGATGACTTTTTCAATAATAAAATAGTTTATTCTACCTATATCCAACTGGATGGGATTGAGCCGATTTATCCCTATGATTACGCCATCGTTCCCAATGAAAAGATGATTCTAAAGGCATCTACAGTGGATCCATTTGCCCCAGAAAGGGTGTTTAGGTTTGAGATTGACACCAACGATACGTTTGCTTCACCATTTTTAAAAAATCAGGTAATTTCTTCAGATGGAGGTGTTGTAGAGCTTGATCCAGATTTATGGGTTAATAACGCTACAGGTGTTTCTGATACTTTAATATTCACAGATAGTACGGTTTACTTTTGGCGCGCAAGTGCAGACTCAACTGTTCCCATATGGAAGGAAAAATCATTTCAATACATCAACGGCAAAGTAGGTTGGGGACAAGCACATTTTCATCAATTTAAAAATGGAGAATTTTTAAATATTCAATACAATAAACCTTTAAGAGAGTTTGAACTGGGACAATCTTCGTTAATCCTAACGTGTAATACGATTAGTAATATGACGAATTCTGAACGAAAATATTGTAATTATTTTATTGGAACTGACAGAATAGATTATCACACGTACAGTAACAGTTCCTATCCGAATATTCATGTATGTGTTATGGATCCAATTACTTTGGAAGCTTGGGGAACGCCTAAAGTTCTGTCAACGGGAGATACCTTAAATTGGGAAAGAGATTATGGACAAAGAAATGTGAATTTTACGTCTAGAGACCGACCGGATTATTTCTTTGAGTTTAGACAGTCAGATGTTTCACAAATGTCTTCGATTGAAAGTATGATTGACACTGTACCCAATGGGCATTATATATTAATATATACCATATGGAAAGCGGAATACTCCAATTGGGATGCCCATGCTCCTAGTTTGTACGGTAAATTAGTAAGCTTAGGATTTAACAGTTTTTCGACGTCTCGTGTAAACGAGTCATTTATTTTGTTTTGTAGAAAAGGAGATCCGACCTCTGCGTCTGAAGTTTTTTCACAGCCAGACTCCTTGGGTATTCATGAAACCATTCAGCTTCAAGATTCGTTGGATTTTGCTCAATCAGGACTTATGCGTTCTACATTGGTAGGTCCTGCTTTAAAATGGAATACGCTTTACTGGGCACAAAATCCTTACGAGCTCCCGAACACAGATAGTACAAGAATCAAGTTGTATGGAGTGAAGAATTCTGGAGTTACTGATTTGATTCTCGACACCGTCTTTTCAGAGGTTGATTCTGTTATTAATTTGGATGCAATGCTAGATGCTTCGGAATATCCATTTGCGAAAATTGAAGGGTTTTATTTTGATGGTGTTAGTCAAACGCCAGCCCAAACGAATAGGTGGCAAGTGCTATACGATCCCGCGCCAGAACTTGCGATTAATCAAAAGAAGGGGTTTTATTTTTCAATTAATGATAGCATTGCACATGGAGATTCTGCGCGATTTGCGATTGCAATTGAAAACGTGAGTGAGTTTGATTTCGATAGTTTATTAGTTCATTACTCGGTTCAGGACTACAATAACCAAAGACAATACATTCCGTACGCACGTCAAGACTCTTTAAGAGCAGGTGAGGTTATCTTGGACACGGTAACGATTTCCACCAAGAATTTACCCAACGACAATCGGCTGTGGGTAGAGGCAAACCCTTATATTGATGACCTAAATCAGGATCAGCGCGAGCAGTTTTATTTTAATAATGTTGCTTTTATTGATTTTCATGCAGAAACGGATAAGATCAATCCCATATTAGACGTAACATTTGACGGATTACACATTTTAAATAGAGACATTGTAAGCGCTAAACCATTTGTTACAATAACCGTAGATGATGAGAACGAGTTCTTTCTGTTTGACAGTCAGGAAGACACTTCGAATCTACAACTTTTTCTCAGGGAGCCTGGTGGTACAACTTTTAAATCAATCCGTTTTAGAGATGGGAATGGTGAAGAATTGCTTCGATTTATTCCGGCGACAGGAGAAGAGAACAAGTGCACAATTGAATATGAGCCAGCATTCCCAGTTGATGGAATCTATAAATTATTGGTGCAAGCCAAGGATAAGTCCCAAAACTCTTCTGGAGATATAGAATATGAGATAGAATTTGAAGTAATCAATGCATCGACAATAACGAACGTAATGAATTACCCAAATCCATTCACGACAAGGACACAATTTGTTTTTACGCTTACAGGTAGTGTTATCCCAGATTATTTTAAAATTCAAATCCTTACTGCATCCGGTAGAATTGTAAGGGAAATTACCCGGGCAGAGTTAGGTAACTTACGAATAGGTAGAAACATTACGGATTACTATTGGGACGGTAGAGACCAGTTTGGTGATCGATTAGCCGCTGGAGTATATTTTTATACGGTTACGACGAAAATCAACGGGGAAAATATTGATCGTCGAGAATCCGGCGCAGATGAATACATCAATAAAGAGTTTGGTAAAATGTACTTGTTAAGCTACTAATTGAAACATGTTAAAGTTCAGATTCTTCTTATTGGGATTTTTGTTTATCCTACCGATTCTATCTTTTTCGCAACCATTAAGTTCACAAGCGAAATTTAGTATTTTAACATGCGATCCAGGTGCAGAGGTTTATGCGCTTCATGGACATAGTGCTTTGCGGGTTCAAGACCAAAGAACCAACTTAGATATTGTATGCAACTGGGGCGTATTTGATCCTGGTGATAGTGAAATGGAGTTTGCCATCTCTTTTGCAAAAGGTAAAATGGATTATCTGCTAGAAATTCAATCATTTTCTGAGTTTATTTTTTTGTACCAAATTGAAAAAAGAGCCGTGCGAGAATTGGAGCTGGCATTGTCAATTCCTCAGAAAAAATTGCTTTGGGAATCCATACAAGAGAATAATTTACCAGAAAATCGTGCTTACAGATATGACTTTTTTTTTAACAATTGCGCGACTATTATCAGAGATCGAATAATAAATGTTGTGGGTGACAGTGTTCAGTGGTATCAGCATTCTCAGGCTGGAATAGTAAGTTTTAGAACATTAATT
>JABJPZ010000134.1 GCA_018663635.1 Crocinitomicaceae bacterium | reverse complement strand
CCTTGTTAAGCATTTTCGAGAGCTGGCTTTTATGGGCTTTGTAGAGGTCTTACTTAATATCCGAACCATTCTGAAAAATTTAAAATTCTGTAAGCGTGATATATTGGCGTACAATCCAGATGCATTGATATTGATAGACTATCCGGGTTTTAACTTTCGGATTGCAGAATTTGCCAAGAAGAATCAGATTGCTGTTCACTATTATATCTCACCCCAAGTATGGGCATGGAAGCAAAATCGTGTTGAAAAAATCAAAAGAGACGTAGATCGGCTTTACTGTATTTTACCTTTCGAAAAGGAATTTTATGCAGAAAGAGGAGTAGAAGTAGATTTTGTTGGTCATCCGCTGATTGATGCTGTGGAAAACAGCCAGAACACGACCGATTTTAGAAAGAGGAATGGCTTGGAATCTAAGCCAATCATTGCGTTGTTGCCTGGAAGCAGAAAGCAAGAGATATCAAAGATGCTTTCCATTATGCTAACCATGAAAAATCATTATTCAGAGCACCAATTTGTCATTGCTGCAGCACCTTCGCAAGATGAATCGTTTTATAGAAATTTGATTGGCGATGATGCAAAAATTATTCATGGGCAAACGTATGACCTTTTGAAGAGTGCTGATGCGGCCTTGGTTACTTCAGGTACCGCAACTTTAGAAGCAGCTTTGCACAATGTACCAGAAGTAGTCTGTTATAAAACCAGCTGGATTTCATATCAAATAGCTAAAAGGCTCGTTCATGTATCTTACATTTCTTTAGTTAATTTGATAATGGAGGAAGAGGTTGTTAAAGAGTTGATTCAAAGTGATTTAAAAGAATATAAATTAAAAAAAGAATTGGATTTTATTTTGTTTGATGAAGCTAAAAATGAAAAAATTAAACAGGATTATTTAAAGCTGAAAACGAAGTTGGGTGGTGCAGGAGCTTCAGAACGAACAGCGGCATTGATTTATAATTCATTCCAAAATAATGTGCCGTGATCTACCATCGAAAGAATGTTCATAATAAAATAGAGCTTTTTTCTAAAAAGGGCATTATCCTTGTATGTTCGTAAAGCAGTGAAAGTTGTTAGTACCATATTATTATTTCTATTTGTTCAATCGATATTTGCTCAAAAGATGCGAATTGGATTGTATGCTATTTCAACGGTAAAAACGATAGAGGTTAATTATGATCAAGGCCGATATGTGCTGACCGCAGATACGGTAATTATTGATACGTTAGATAGTAAGTTCTCTTTAATTGTATACGGTAAAGGTGATGAGGTTAAACTGCGTTTGGATGGCAATGATTTGGGCTCTTATGGGGTTATTCGATTAGCACAGTTAGACAGGAAGTCTGGGTTCAAAATTCGGTCTTTAACCCACAAAAGCAAGCATCGCTATTATTGGGGAGGCCTTGAAATAGGATTGGGAGAGAGGAAATTAAAGATGGTAAATATTGTAGAACTGGAGGATTATTTACCCGGCGTGGTTGAATCAGAGTCTGGATCAGACCAAAACATCGATTACTATAAGATTCAAGCAACTATTTCGAGAACATATGCACGCAGACACATTCAAAAGCATGTTGAAGACGGCTATAATTTATGTGATCATACACATTGCCAGGTATATAGGAAACGCTCGATGAGGAATCCGGATATTAAAAAGGCGGTGGAAGAAACCAAAGGATTGGTGCTAGTAGACAGCGATATTAACCTTATTTCAGCATTGTTTTTTTCCAATTGTGGTGGACAGACTTGTAACTCTGAAGATGTATGGAATACAGAATTGAGTTATTTAAGAAGCATCAAAGATCCGTTTTGTAAAAGTATGCCGCATTATTATTGGAAGAAAGAAATTAAAACAGATGCGTGGGTACGGTACATGAATAAAAAAATGCCGGATTATTATAAGCTGAAAGATGACTTTAACGAAAAATTTAAAGTTAATTACGATCAAGGTAAAAGAAGGCTCTACTACAGTAATGCAGGTTTTAGTGTTCCTTTAACGGAAATCAGGACAGATTTCAATTTGCGTTCCACTTTTTTCTCAATAACTGAAAAGGAGGCTAATATTGTATTCAGGGGGCGTGGATTTGGTCACGGGGTAGGACTTTGCCAAGAAGGAGCGATGAAGATGGCAGACCTTGGTTATTCCTATTTGGAGATATTAAAATTTTATTATTCAGGCATTCACTTGATTCATTTAGATGACCTGGATTTTTT
>JABJPZ010000133.1 GCA_018663635.1 Crocinitomicaceae bacterium | reverse complement strand
TGTAATAGGATTTTCTATTAATGTACTTAAGAGCTTAATTTGAGCATCAAATAACAAATGCGGGTTTTGTTCTCCCCCTTTTTTAATAACACTGACATCATAGTGTAAACCAACTTCATGTCCGAGTTGTTTAATCTTCTTAGCAATCTCAATATTTTCAGAATCAAGAATATTATAGTATTGAGAACTAAACAGTAAAAAGTAGGTTGATTTGATTCCTAAAGATGCTTCTAGTTCTGCTATTTTAAAGGCGTATTTTAAGGAGAAATCAATATCATGTCTGAGTATAATTGCATTATCCGAAGCTGCATTATCAAATTCCTTAAAACTGTAAAATTTATATTTTTTCTGAAAGTATTTAAGGAGATCAGCATAACTCTCTAACGTAAAATTAGTTTTCATCTACTATGTAAGTTTTGAATTTTTTTAAAAGTTTTTTCATATCATCTACCGGTCTTGCTGGATTTCCCATGACTTTCGAATTGTGATCCAAATTTGATGTTACGACACTTCCCATGCCAACGAAACAATTATCTCCAATTGATAACTGATCACGTATTATAGATGAAGGTCCAAACCAACAATTATCTCCGGTTTTAACGCTACCAGAAATCATGGTTTTACCTATAATGATATTTTCTTTACCTATAATGCAATTATGTGCGATATAGCAAAAACTATCTATTTTTGTCTTACTTCCAATAATCGTATCACTTAACACACCTCTGTCGATAACATTACATGCTTGAATTTCGACATTGTCTTCTATAATTACACCACCTATATGCGGAAAATCATGATAAGCTCCTTCCTCATCTTTTGTGAAATTTAATCCAGTACCACCAATTACACAACCTGCTTGAATAATAACGTTTTCGCCTATTGACACATTATCCTTAATGTGTACGTTTCCATGAATTATCGTTCCTTCTTTTATGTTTACTTTTCCGATGTAGCTTAATGGTCCGATATGAACGTTGTTTGCAATTGTTGCCTCAGGATGGATTACGGCTGAAGGGTCAATTTCAAAGGATGGTACATCTACAAAAAGTTCATTTACGATTTTTATAAAAACTAACTTCGGGTTTTTTACTCGAATTAGAATTTTATTTTCCAAGTCAGCACCTCTTAAAGATAGCGAATGATCTCCAATAATTACTTTCGATTTAGTTGTGGCTAAAATTTGTTCCTTATCGATTCTTGTAGGACTAATCCATACTAAAGAATCGGTGTCTGCATTTCCTGTTGAATTTACATTAGTCACATAATTATCGTTACCATTCCCTTGAATTTCATATTCATCTTCAAGGAGGTTAATAATAGTTTGAACTGTTTTTTTCATTTTCTATGTTTAATAAATGCCGACGTTTTTTGTAAAATGCGGTTTATAGCATTTTGATGCTGTTATTTACATATATAGTTTCCAATTGCAAGAATATCTAATTTACCTTCTTGAAATCCAGCAATCGCATCTTTAGGACTACAAACTATTGGCTGTTCATGAACATTGAAGCTCGTGTTTATTAAAACAGGAACTCCTGTAAGTTTATAGAATTCTTCAATTATCTTATGATATGATGGATTGATGTCTTTTTTTACCACCTGAGGACGTGCAGTTCCATCAACATGGACAACAGCTTGCATTTTTTCAATTTTCTCTTTCTTGACGTTATAGGTGACGGTCATAAATTCCGCAGCGATATCTTCTTTTGAATACTTTTCAAAGTAATCATGTGCGTACTCGGCATTAATACTTGGGGCAAAAGGCATAAACTCTGTTCTTTTTAGTTTTTTATTTAGCCAGTCATTGATTTTTGGATCGAACGGTGCTCCAATTATAGACCTGTTTCCGAGCGATCTAGGACCATATTCCATTTTACCATTGAACCTTCCTACAACCTTACCCTCGCTGAGCAAAAGAGCTATTTGTTTTTCAACGTCTTCAAAATATTCAAATTCAATGCTTGCATCTTTTAAGGCTAATTCAATTTCCTCGTTGCTAAACTCAGGCCCTTTGTAAATATTTTTAATGATTGCGTTTTCCTTACTTTTGACTTCTGGTTGATTATAGTACGATAACAATGCTGCACCTCCTGATAAACCATCATCTCCCATGGCCGGATAGACAAAAATATTTTTAACTCCGTCAATTTCACTTATAAATTGGTTGGCTTTTACATTAGCAAAAACCCCTCCAGCTAAACAAACTTTATCCAGTTCGTACCCTTTCTTCTTGGCTTCCCTAAAACCAGCTTTTACTAACTTAATTACACTTTCCTCCAATATTCTTTGCGCTGCAGCAGCTAGATCTTCCTTGCCAAATTCTGCCAATAATGAGTGGAAGAAATTGGAATGAGCACTTAAGTCATTATTTAAATGGTGTTTGGCTATTGGTTTACTAATGAACCTAAGTTTTTTATCATCAAAATTTATCAAATTCTCTAGTCCGAGTCTTTTTAAATCATTGTTGCCATATGCGGCAAGCCCAGTAATTTTTCCTTCGTGCCTATGTCGTTTAAACCCAAGGTCACTAGTGATTGCACTATACATTGTCCCAGGTGATTGAAAATGAGGTATCTTAAATAGATTAACCAGCTTAGTGCCTTGTCCTACATAAACACTGCCATCATATCCATCCCCTCCTCCGTCTAACGTTACAACAAGAGCCTTCTCAAATGGAGAACAATAATAAGCACCTGCAGCATGGCAGGCATGATGATCATACAATTCTAGTTTAAATTCCTTTCCATCAATATCATATGTAAAAAATTTTGGTGCTTTTAGCTTATTATACACGGTGTTCCAAGTGAAATCAGGTATCTGATTTTTTAGGAAAACACCTGTATCAAAAAAGGTACTCCATGCGCTCTTCAGGTAGTTAAAATTAGTTTTTGTAGGATGTAAGAATGGAACTGCAATTGTATCAATATCTTCTGCGGATAATTTTTCAATTTCAAGTACTTTTTTAAGGGCTCTGTGGGGGAAATTACCATCTAACTTTATTCTTGATAACCTTTCCTCTGCGATACAAGTCGACAGTGTACCATCTTTAACAAAAGAGACACTTGTTTCATTTGTTTTTCCATTTGGTGTAAGAAAATTTGCTTGTACACCTAAGATATTCTTCTTCATAGTTTTTTATTGTAAATAAAGTTGCGGCCAAAGGTAGTTGTAAATTAGCTTTTGCCATTGTTGTGCATAGGTTTATTTTATTTCATTTTCAAATAGCAAAATAGCTTTATTAATCGTTCCGATTTTTTTAATTGAAGTAAATATTATTACGCGTTGGATTGTCAGCCAAAGCTCGCTCTAATGAACAATCAAAAATATTTGTTGGCTGAACTTCATAAAGTTTCATTTTTTGGATTTGCAAAGTACCTACTGAAATGGGCATTAATTTATAGTGTCTACAGTTTTCTACCTACAGCATGCCAATAAGGAGTTGATTCTGAAATTACAATTTGCTCTAATCCCGCTTTAATCATCATGTCTCGTATTTCTTCTTTTGAGAAACGTTGTTCTAATGAAGTGCCAAACCTATCCAACGCATCATTTCGTATAATATAAAAACTGCAATGTTGATACATACTTAGTGGTAAAACCTTTGCTATTTTCTTAAACCCAATAAATGAAATAAATCTTCCAATTAAAACAATTGGCATATAAACGCACAAAGCTATTGCGTCACAAACCCATTTTTTAAATCGGGTGGGTAGCCTACTTATCATGCGACGCATTGTATTGACAACGTAAAACAGCGTTTTAAATACGATGCCTCTACTTTCAAAATTATAGTAGAGATAAACGTAAAAATATCCGCCTTTTTTGATCTTATTCACACAGTGTTTTAAAGCTTTTTCAGTGTTTGGAATATGATGTAAAACTCCGATGCTCATACCAAAATCAAATGTTTCATCGTTGAATGGCAAGTTGTCTGTTGATGCCATAGAAAGTCTCACATTCTTTTTGTTCTCAAGTAATTTGTCTGCGGCCATTATGGCTTTACTTGGGTCAACCACTTCCATAAATCCGATTCTATCTAATAAAAATTTAGTCCACCTTCCCGTTCCGCAACCAATATCTATTCCATAGGTATTAGAATTTATTATTTTGTCATCAATAATGTCAAAATACATGTTGCCAATTTTATTGATTTCATGGTCGCTAAATTGATTAAACTTTTCCCACTCTTCTCCAAAAGAATCAACAATAACATCCTCAATATTTTGGTCTTCAACATCAGTAGGAAAACAATAAATATTTCTGCTGTCTGATTGAATGATATTTTGTGGCTCTTGATTAAAGGATTTAGGTTTCATACGATATTACAATTGTACATATTTGCCAATTGAGGCCATACGATGTACGCTATTTTCTTTGGCCCAAACATAATTTTCTGTGTGATTCCCAGATGTTGAATCCACATTTGTGTGTGTGCCTATTAATATAGTTTTTGCTAAAATACGTAAAACGGATTGGTAGGTTTTGTCTTTAGACAATTCTATGTAGAGTATTTAGATTGGTCGTTTAACCTGAAACAATTAAAAATACCGACTTAATAAATATCAAAAAACACAATAAAATGACAAAAAAGGGCAAAAAACAACCATAAAAGGAATAAAAAATACGTTTTCAGGATGAAATTGTATTTTTTCTATTATTGCATTCAGCTAATATTTTAAGTTGATTGTCTGTACTACTGCAGTCTATGCAGATTGTTTTACTTTTGAAATAATCAACTTTTCACGAAAATCCGTTTTTGTTAAAACGGTTCTATTTTTCGAGCTAATTTCTTACGCTAATTACGCATACATCGTCGACCTGTTCTGTATCACGAAAATCACCAAGTCTGTTCTGAATATTTATTTGCTATGTGCAGGTAAGGCAGACAAGCGGAGGAGAATTATTAAAAGAAGAAATTTCAA
This sequence comes from Crocinitomicaceae bacterium, assembly GCA_018663635.1. Taxonomy (GTDB): domain Bacteria; phylum Bacteroidota; class Bacteroidia; order Flavobacteriales_D; family Parvicellaceae; genus UBA10066. The sequence goes on along the minus strand of JABJPZ010000133.1, from coordinate 3,286 downwards.
TAGTGTTGTATTTTTATATACCACCAATCGCAACAAATTTACAATTCAACATTAAAACTGTGAACCATTAAGTTCCTCTGCCTGAAACAAGTGATGCCAGAAAGTGAGGGTTAGAATGAAAATTGCATGCTCATGTTTTTAGTTTGGCATTAATGCATCGGACAAAAGCTGGCCTTTGCGTCGGTTTTTCACGTTCCTAAACGTCTATAGTATGCCTACTCTTTGGACAACTTTACCACAGCCCTTTTTGAATCAGATGCAATTACCACCGCGTAAATCCCTGGAGCTTCGTCTAGCTTTAATTTCAGTATTTGAGAGCTTGTATAGGTCTTTGATTGGATAAGCTTCCCGCCGGCGTCCCTAATGGTAACATGAATGGTCTCGTAAACGCCGCCTAAATCAATAGAAAAGTTTCCGTCCGTTGGATTCGGATATATTAATACGTCAGTTTCAAAATCATTTTCTACAATTCCGACACTATTCACAGTATAGCATTCGGAAGTATCTGTACACCCATTATGATTGATAATTACGGCATAGTCGCCATTAGCGGTCGCCGTATAAGACTGGCCAACAGCCCCGCTTATTGGAGTCATAGCAGGGCAATCCAACCATTGATAACTTGCTCCTGATTGATTGGCGGTCAATAATAATCCCGATGGTGTAACAGTTGTGTCGACACTGTCAATAATTAAATTAAGTGTAACTACGGAATCACAGCCCGCTGTATTGGTTAGGGTATGAGTTGCAGAGTTGTTACTGACGGAGTAAGTGTTCCCATCTATCCATGTGTAAGAGCCACATGATGTTTGTACATCTGTTCCTGCTGTAACAGCGCTAATGTTAAGATTAGTGATGTAGATACTATCCGCAATTGCAGATACAAAGACCGTATCGTAATATGTCCCTGCACTATTTTGCCATTGCCCTCCGGCGTAGATACTATCGTCGGGACAAATTGTTACTGTTGCGGAATCCAGTAATTGCATTTTAGTGATGATGATCGCGTAGTCTTCCACCTCTCCGTCAAAGCCGGTTTCACACGTGTCGGAAGCCACATTGTATTTCGCCGATACGCGCATCGTGGTCTTGCCCAGCGCTGCAGTGAGCGGTATCGTGATATTAAGTGGTGAAAGGTCGGTGGGTCCATCCGGAGTGTTTACGGCTGAGCCAAGATCATATTCTTCACCGGCATCAGAAAAATCATAATCCTGATTCCAATTTACCCATGCCCTGGCATACACCGTGTAATTTCCATCGGTATTGACATTTACAGTCAGGTTGTGTGTACTGCCAATTTCAACAATAATGGAGTCGCTTGTTGTGTAGTCTGTATAGGGTTGTGTTTTACCCGTTGAATTGGAAATGGCATCAATGTCCACTAAAGTAATAGCTGTTGCCCAAGACATATTCCCGGATGACGGACAATAGTCAATGGGCTCAATATCATACATGAACTTGTAAGTTTCTGTTGTGTCTCCTGTGCTGCCGACAGCATACACTTTGAAGTATACCTTGGTCCCCTCAGGTGAATTTGGTAATGGCAAATCCGAAACCCAGGTAGAGTCTGTCGTATTGGTCATAGAAATAACATTGCCAAAAACCGGCGTGTTCACCGACCATTCAACGTAGGCACTGGAAATCGTGTTGTCGTATGAAATGACGGATGTAACGAATTGGTCTACACCAACCAATGGCTCTGTGTCTGTGGGTTGATTAGTAATTTCTGTTGTCAATATTGAAGGAAAGCTTTGTCTACCATCCAACGTATATTCCCACAAACCTCTTCCCCATGTAGCTGCACGTAATGTATTCGATCCATACATTACTTCAAGCTCCCGAACAGTCACATTGGGCAGGTCCGGATTGTACAGGCTCCAAGTCACTTCTGACATTGCCTTTTTATATACCCCTATTTCAGCCCCGAGGTAGATTGTAGAAGCGTCCGTGTGATCGATCACTACAGACCGAATAGGCATATCATTCAGATTGTAGCTTATGTTTTGCCAGGATGCTCCCTGGTCAGTAGTAAGAAAAACTTTCTGACTGTTATTTTGATGCGTTCCATACGTCACCACAATGACGTTGTCGTCATTTGGATCAAAAGCAACATCTGTGATCGAGCTGTTGGGCAACGAGCCTTGAATATCTACAAAGGTGTTGCCTCCATCTACAGATTTCTCAATGTTCTCAGATCGGGTGACTACAATTATATCTGTGTTGTTTTCAGCGATCGTTGCATAGCTTATGGTGCCGGTAAAGCTTGGTGTTCCCAACTTTGTCCAGCTCGATCCAAAATCATTGCTTCTGTAGAGCGTGTCTCCGGCATGGTAAACTGTCATTTGATCGTTAGGGTCGTAGAACAAAGGTGCAATCCAGCCACCGTTTTGTCCTGAAGGAGTTACACCCTGCTGTGTTATTCCCCCGTCTTGTGTTCTTCTTCTTGTACCATATTGAACACTTCCTATCATCCAGTCGTCGTTCAAAGGGTGTATGATGCCCTCCATTCCGTCCGCTCCATAAAATTCGACCCAGGAGTCTTCCGTTTTAATGCTCGTACCATTGTCCTGAGATCCGGAAATTGTTCTTTCATGATTCGATTGACTCAACCCCAGATTATAGTTTTCTCGGATAGACTGTCCTTCAAATATGTGCCAGCTGACCCCATTGTCTGTACTCTTGCATAAGAAGCCGTCAGTATTAACCCAGAACACACCGTTTTCACATCTTGACCCTCTAATGTCTGCATGCACATACGTGCCTGTTGTGTTATAATTGGCATTGCCCTGACTCCAGATAGTGGCCTGATCAAACGTTTGGCCTTCGTCTGTACTCATGTTAACATCAATGTTTCCAAAGAGAATGTAATTGGTGTCCAGATCACTCACGGCGAAGGCACCGTAATTAGAAAGTCCGGGGGTAGATTGCAAACTAAAGTTTTGTCCTTCGTCGGTAGACTTCCAAATACCATCACTACTGCCAATATAAACGCAGTTTGAACAAGCAGCTGAAACAGATATTTTGATGTCACTGGTATTACCCGTGATTGTATTAGAGGTATTAAATGTGATTCCGCTATCAGTTGAAATATAGATATGGTTATCATCATTTGAAGTCACCGCATAAATAATATCGTGGTCTGTCGGGTGAAAAGCAATTGCCCTAAAGTCGAGTGTTGCAACCGGAATGGTCCAAGTTGCCAGATCATCCGAAGAACGAAATAAGCCTTCCTGAGTTCCGATAAAGACCAGGTCAGGCACTACGGGATGGTAGGCGATTTTATAGA
>JABJPZ010000132.1 GCA_018663635.1 Crocinitomicaceae bacterium | reverse complement strand
GTTGGTTTTGAAATTGTTGAACCTAAAATTCAGATAAGCATTTTGAATTATGTCCTTATTGTTTTACAATGTTTCATTATTTTCTTTTTGATTAGAAGCTTTAGTAGAATTGAGAAGCGGGGGGCAGTCTAAGATGATGGAAAATGCTTCACCCATTTATCGGAAAATTAGGATTTCTAAGAAAATAAGTATGAATTGAACGGTATATAGAGTCGATTATATAATTTGTCAATGGTATATTTGTAGTCAGTTTTTCGAACCGTTATTTAATCGCCTTAAAAAAATTAGTTTTTCACGTATGCAATTTCGAACTGAAGTATTTCCGAATGACTCGGATTTTCAAATAGACTTTAACACCAAAACCCTTTTTTTGGGGTCGTGTTTTGCTACCAACATTAAACAGAAAATGGCTCTTGCCAATATGGATGCTCACGATATACACCATGGGATTCTTTTCAATCCGTATTCAATCAATCAAGCGCTTTGTGATCTGATTGGAGAAGTGAAGTATACAGAAAGTGATCTGTTATCTTGGGATGGTAAATATTATTCGATGAATCACAGCGGGTCTTACATCGATTCGAATGCCAGTAATGTAATGAACAAGGTAAATACTGGAATCGAAAAGGATGCTATACTGCTGCAAAATACAGAGGTATTGGTTGTGACATTAGGTTCTGCATGGGTATATCGTCATTTTAATGCGGGAATTGTAGCTAATTGCCATCGTATTCCGAGTGCTCAATTTATAAAAGAAAAGCTGGGCGTTAATGATATTGTATCTCAGTTTTCAAGAACACTGGAGCACTTATTTTGTGTCAATTCCAAGCTTAAGGTTATTTTTTCATTGAGCCCGGTGAGGCATTGGAAAGATGGTGCCGTTGAAAACCAATGGAGCAAGTCAATTTTAAATGTGGCTATTCATGAATTAATTAGAAGGTTTGAAAAAGTCAGCTATTTTCCAGCTTACGAACTGATTATGGATGACCTTAGAGATTATCGATTCTTTAAAGAAGATTTGCTTCACCCCAATCAAATGGCCATCAATTACATTTGGGAAAAATTTCAACGAACTTATTTTTCAGAAGAAACATCATCGGGTGTTCAAAAAGTAGAGAAATGGAAAAAAGGCATGGGTCACCGTGTTCTAGGCGATAAAACCGATCGAATGAATCATTTATCAAAATTAATAGAATCGGCAGTAATTTTAGAAAACGAGCTTTTGATTGATTTAAGTGATGAACGAGAACAGCTAACTTTAAGTAAGAGTCAATTGAGTTAAATAGTGCTCGTTAAATTCTGATAGAGATTTGATTTTAATGGTTGCAATATCAAATTTTGCTTTGTTGTAATAGATCTTATCTGGAATCGCAACTACCTTCATTTTAGCAGCAAGACCCGCGATAATTCCGTGAAATGAATCTTCAAAAACGAGACATTCACTATTTTTTACTCCCATCTTTTTTGCCGCTGTCAAGAAAATTGCAGGATGTGGCTTCCCATACTCTTCTTCTTCAGCAGAATGAATTATTTTAAAGTATTGATTAATGTTCAGCTTATTTATCACTGCGTTAATAATGTTGTAATAGGATGAAGAGGCAATGGCCATGGGAATTTTAAGTTTTTCAAAAAAATTCAATATTTCTTTGACGCCAGGCATGGGCTCCCCCTCGAGCGAAATCAATTGAATTAATTCTGAAACAATTTTCTTTTCGATGTCCTTTTTTGAAAACCCTTCTGATTCTTGCCAAGGATACTTCTGATACCAATAATCTACTACTTCATCTATCCGCAGTCCAGCTGTTTTTGTGCAATCAGCATCAGATAGTTCAATGGAAACGGATTTAAAAATGGCAATCTCCGCTTTTCGCCAAAGTGGTTCAGAATCGATTAGTAGCCCATCCATGTCAAATAAAATAGCTTTTAGTTTCACCATGAGCTATTTTTTGTGCCTTCTATTTTCTTTGTTTGCTTTTTGGTAGGCAATTCTTTGCTGTTTTGATTTTGGATTCACGGCTGGAGGTAAAACTTTTTTACGTTGCTTTGGAGTGTTGAACGGTTTAATGATTTCGCCATCTAAATGTACGACGTCTCCCTCTGATACGATTGCACCAATAGTCGCTAATTTCTTATTAATGGTTACTCGACCATCTTCTATAGCCTGATCGGCTTCTCTTCTTGAAAAAAGCCCAGTCGCCTTTACAAATTTATTAATACGAATTCCTGACATGCAACAAAGATAGGTCAATTGATTTCCTTGCTTACTTTTGTACCATAAAATTAATTGAATGAGTTTTCAAATAGGTGATAAAGTTAATTTTTTGAATGAAGCTGGAGGAGGTAAAGTAATTGCCGTTGATGGTAATACAATTACAGTAGAAACAGACGATGGTTTTGATTATCAATATCAAGCATCTCAGCTAGTTCTCGCTGGTGGTAATTATGAGATTAGCGACAGGGACGTTGAGAAAATTGTAAATCAAGAACGAAATAATAAGCAGGATGCTCAATTTTATAAGAAATTTAAGCACCTCGAAAAGATGAATAAATCAGACGAAATGGAAGTCGATTTGCACATTGAGTCTTTGATTGATAGTCATAAGGGAATGCCTAATTATCAAATTATCGAAGTTCAAATGGCAGAATTCAAGCGAAAAATGAATGCGGCCATTAGCAGGAATATGAAACGAATTGTATTTATTCATGGAGTGGGAGCGGGTGTCCTGAGAGAAGAAATCAGATCCGAACTAAGGACTTTTTATCCAGGGTATGAGTTTTTGGATGGATCTTATCAGCGTTATGGCGGTGGTGCGACGGAAGTTTTATTGCGAGGTTGAAAAATAACAAGTACCAATCAATTAGTAACCACAAGTCTTTTAATAGCCCGAGTGCCATTTTCAAGAGTTACAACGATATGGTACAACCCTGCATCCCAATTTTTGACAGAAAAAGTATAAGCCGTTTCTGTAATAGTTGTTTCTGTTACGATCATTCCAAGTGCGTTGCTAATAGTGATTACATGATTCCCTTTGCTTTCAATGTTAAGATGAAAATTTTCTTTTGCAGGATTGGGAAAGAGATGTACAAGATTGGATAAATCCAAAGTGCGTGTTAGATCAGTAATACATTCAATTTTACCGTTAATGTCGTATTTAGAAAAGAACTTCCAAATCTCCATCGATCCGTTAATGTCGTAATTCGTGCCTGCTCCACCAATGAAATTACCGGGCCACGTATGGTCACCGCCAATAATCTTGAAATGCTCGACATCTGCACAATTGTCTCCATCTTTGTAAAGGTAATGCTTTACTGTACTGCCGTCCGAAAGATCAATGTCGGGAAGGTTAGTTACCACAGGGCTTGCCAGGCAATTGTTATATCCAGACCAATAAGATAATACTGAATTGACTGGTTCAGACCATCCAGCACCTCCGTTATAAGGCACAGTACCATCACTGTCTCCATGAATTTGCAAAACTGGAGTAGGATGTTGTGGATTGCAGGCTGCCAACTGAGCTGGAGCAATAGAACCCGTAACTGATGCAACAGCAGCAATTCGGTTACTCAATTCACATGCTAAAAGAAAACTCATAAACCCCCCGTTAGACATGCCTGTGCTGTATATTCGATTTTGGTCTATGTTGTAATTTGATGATAGTGAATCAATTAAGGCATTCGTAAAGTCAACGTCGTCTATACTGCTTCCACCCCAACCAACATTAAAGTGCGTATTTCCTAACCCATCAATAGTGCCATTCGGGTGAGCAATAATGAAACCAGCTGTATCTGCAATTGCCCTAAAATCACCGTACCACATCTGCTGTAAAGCATTGCTTGTGTACCCATGAAAATTAAAAATTAATGGTGCTGGAGTTGCTGGATTATATGAATTGGGGACATACAAAATGAAATCGCGTTCAATGGCGTTGTGTTCTATTGTATCGTAAATTGTTTGTTGCCCAGCATATGAACCAGCAATTAGAACAAGAGGCAGACTAAAAATAAAATTCATGACTTTAATTTTCTGCAAAATATAAATTCTTCAAGGATTAGCTCGTTTTCCTCTCTAGTTTCTCTATTTCTTGCAAAATTTTGTTAGCCTCAGCTGTTTTTTGGTCGCTGCCCTTCCTGTCTGACTTTGATAATTCAAAAGCGGACTGCATCATAATCTGATATTTCTTTTGCAACTGCTCTAGTTCCGTTGATTTTTTAAAAAATTTAAACATTTTAGATTTTAGAATTAAAACACGTTTGCGGCTACATTTGTTCAAGATTTATGAATTGAAAATTTCTTGTAACTGATTGGGATGAACTATTTTTTTTTCCAATTGTTCTAAAGAAAATAATAAAAATGAAAAAAATAATTTCCCTCGGAGTATTGCTAGCTATTGTTTTGTGCACAAGAGCCCAAAGCAAGCAAGTAAAAGTGAATTTGTACGATTTAGATTTGACATTCTTGGACGGTAAAGAGCTTGATCTAAAAACATTTAAAGGAAGAAAAATATTATTTGTAAACGTCGCATCGAAATGTGGCTTTACTCCTCAATACGAAGGT
>JABJPZ010000131.1 GCA_018663635.1 Crocinitomicaceae bacterium | reverse complement strand
ATGAATATTTTCTAACGTGTGTAATAGAGTAGATCCTTCGTACCAATCCATATGTTCTGAACGGTTAACAATATGATCCCCATTTAAAGCACTAATTGGAATAAATCGAATATCCTTGGTGTCTAATTTTGAACTAAACGCCCTTAGTTCTGAGCTTGTTTTTTCAAAAACTTCCTGACTGTAATCTACCAGGTCCATTTTATTGATGCAATATACGATGTGAGGTATGCCCAATAAGGAAGCGATGAATGTGTGCCGTTTAGTTTGTTCAACAACACCATGACGAGCATCGATTAAGATAATGGCTAAGTTAGCAGTAGAAGCGCCTGTAATCATGTTTCGGGTGTACTGTATATGTCCAGGCGTATCAGCAACAATAAATTTTCTTTTTGGAGTGGCAAAATATCGGTATGCAACGTCAATGGTAATTCCTTGCTCTCTCTCAGCTCGCAAGCCATCTGTTAATAACGCTAAATCTATAGTGCCGTTTCCTTTTTTCTCACTTACCCGCTCAATGGCTTCAAGCTGGTCTTCAAAAATGGATTTAGAATCATATAGCAGTCGCCCAATAAGAGTACTCTTTCCATCATCAACGCTACCGGCCGTTGTGAACCGAAGTAAATCCATGTCTAAATAGGTCTTTGAATCCATGTTTGTACGATTATTATAAGTCTAAATACTATTGTTAAAAATAACCTTCTTTTTTTCGATCTTCCATTGCTGCTTCCGAACGTTTATCATCTGCTCTACCTCCTCGTTCTGTAATTCTGGTAGTTGCAACTTCTTGAATGATGTCATCAATGCTAGCAGCATTTGAGGCTATTGCGCCCGTACAAGTTGCATCACCAATGGTTCTAAATCGAATGGTTTTATTTTCACATATTTCCGAATCTTTCAATTGGATAAACTCGGTTTTTGCTAAAAGGGTTCCATCTCTTTCAAACACCTCCCTTTGGTGCGAAAAATAAAGAGAGGGCAATTCAATTTTTTCGTGTAAAATGTATTGCCAAATATCCATTTCAGTCCAATTAGAAATTGGAAAAACCCTAAAATGCTCGCCTGATTTTTTCTTCCCATTAAAAATATTCCAGAGCTCTGGTCTTTGATTTTTCGGATCCCATTGACCAAACTCATCTCGGTGCGAAAAAAAGCGTTCTTTTGCCCGGGCTTTCTCTTCATCTCTGCGGGCACCACCCATTGCACAATCAAACTTGTGTTCAGAAATCCCATCAAGTAACGCCGTTGTTTGAAGGCCATTTCGGCTAGCGTTAATTCCCTTTTCCTCTGTTACTTTTCCTTGATCAATTGCTTCTTGGACAGAAGCAATAACTAATCTTGCCCCCGTTTTTTTAATTAGCTGATCTCTAAAGTCAATCGTTTCTTTAAAATTATGTCCCGTGTCTATGTGCATTAATGGGAATGGAACTGGAGCTGGCCAAAATGCCTTTGTGGCTAAATGAAAACAAACAATAGAATCTTTTCCACCAGAGAATAGCAGAACTGGATTTTCAAATTGCGCAGCGACTTCTCTAATCGTGAAAATAGATTCTGCCTCAAGCTCTTTTAAATGTGTTAAGCTATATGAATTCATACTAACTCCATTTTATTTTCTTGATGATTTGTTGATACAAGCTAGTAACTGAATCATCTATCGTTTTATTATTGGTTACTATTTCGATGTAATCGTTATCTGGATTTTCATAGGGAGCACCAATTCCCGTAAAATTAGTTATTTCTCCAGCCCTCGCTTTTTGATACAAGCCCTTAACATCTCTTTTTTCACAGATTTCAAGCGGTGTATTTATAAAGACTTCATGAAAGTCAGCAGTACCAATAATAGCTCGAGCTTTGGCTCTAATTTCTTTTGTAGGGCTAATAAAGGAGCAAATAGTTACAATTCCGGTATTCATAAAAAGTTTAGCCACTTCAGCGATTCTGCGAATATTCTCCGCCCTGTCCTCAGTTGAAAATCCTAAATTATTGCCTACCCCTGTTCGAATATTATCGCCATCTAATAGTTTCGTGATGATGCCTTCCGAATTAAGGCGGCGCTCCAAATGATTAGCAATGGTTGTTTTTCCAGACCCAGAAAGTCCAGTTAGCCAGATAACTATTCCGCGTTGACTTAAGAGCTTTTCTTTATCTTTTCGATTCAGCAGCTCGTCAAATACAGTATGCAAATTCCTATCTTCAGATTTCATTCAGTTTACAAATGTAGGTAAATATTGAATTTTGAATAGTCTTATAGAAAGAAGATAGCAGTTGCCCTCTTGGATTTGGTTATATTTGTAGAGCAACAGGCATTTATGGGAAAATCGAAAGCACCGCAGATACCAGATTTTAGATTATCGCCTAGAATTGATCAAGTAGGCGTAGGGGATAGGATTAGTAGGATTACAACCAGGAGTATTAAAAGTAGCTCAAAGCTTCAGGGTCTTAAAATGATTCTGAATATGATTGACTTGACGACCTTAGAAGGTGCTGATACTCAGGGTAAAGTGAGTCAATTATGCAATAAGGCAAAATTTTTGCACGGATCAAATCCAGATTTGCCTACTGTAGCTGCTGTTTGTGTTTATCCAAACTTCGTGTCACAAGCTAAGAAGGCACTGCTAGGCACGAATATTAATGTAGCATCTGTAGCGACCGCTTTTCCTGCGGGTCAATCTAGTTTGGATGTTAAAATCTCTGACACAAAATTGGCAGTGGATAATGGCGCCGATGAAGTAGATATGGTCATTTCGAGAGGAAGGTTTCATCAGGGTGAGTATAACTACGTCTTTGATGAAATAGCAGCAGTGAAAGAAGCTTGTGGAAGCGCTAGACTTAAAGTGATTTTGGAAACAGGAGAGTTAGGTGCTTTGGATAAAGTAAGGAGAGCTAGTGACATTGCCATTTATGCCGGAGCAGACTTTATAAAAACATCTACAGGTAAAATTAGTCCTGCGGCTACATTGCCAGTTACCTGTGTGATGCTTGAAGCGATTAGAGATTATTTTTATGAATCCGGTACAATGATAGGCATGAAGCCAGCTGGGGGCATATCTAATTCAAAATTGGCATTGCAGTATTTGATGCTTGTTAAGGAAACGTTGGGAGATGCATGGCTGAGTAATCAGTGGTTCCGCTATGGAGCAAGTAGTTTAGCCAACGATGTACTTATGCAGATTGAGAAACAACGAACAGGAAATTATCAATCAAAGGACTATTTTTCTAAAGATTAATCAGGAATGGGAAAATCACCAACACTCGAATTTGATTCCAAATGGGATTTGTCGCCAGCGCCAGAGAGCACTGGACATATAAACTTAAAAGATCAGTATGATCTTTTTATAGGGGGAAAGTGGGTAAAACCGTCTTCAAAAAAATATTTCGACACGATTAATCCAGCAACTGAAAAAGTAATTGCAAAAGTAGCTGAAGCTAATGAAAAGGATGTTAATCGAGCAGTTCAGTCCGCAAGAAAAGCGTACAATGAGGTTTGGTCCAAGCTATCAGCAGGAGAAAGAGGTAAATACATTTATAGAATTGCTCGGCTGATTCAGGAACGAGCACGTGAGTTTTCAGTAATTGAGACAATGGATGGTGGCAAAGTAATAAGAGAGTCAAGAGATGTAGATGTGCCATTAGCGGCCGCGCATTTTTTTTATTATGCGGGTTGGGCAGATAAATTAAAATACGCTTTCCCGAATCGAAACCCACAACCTTTAGGAGTCGCAGGTCAAATTATTCCTTGGAATTTCCCATTATTAATGGCGGCTTGGAAAATCGCTCCAGCTTTAGCGACGGGGAACACGGTAGTAATTAAGTCTGCAGAAACGACGCCACTTACCTTATATAAATTAGCGGAAGTTATAGAGTCGGCAGGATTACCTCCCGGGGTAGTAAATATAGTTTCTGGTGCAGGAGAAACAGGAGCCGCAATTGTGAATCACCGGGATGTAAATAAAATTGCCTTTACGGGATCAACGGGTGTAGGTAAGATTATTCAAAGGGCGGTGGTTGGAACCAATAAGAAAACAACTTTAGAACTTGGTGGAAAAGCGGCAAACATTGTCTTTGAAGATGCTCCACTAGACCAAGCTGTTGAAGGAATAATCAATGGAATTTATTTTAATCAAGGCCATGTTTGTTGTGCAGGTTCTCGACTGTTTATTCAAGAATCGGTAAAAGACATTGTACTTAGAAAGCTCCAAGACCGAATGGAATCGCTCATAGTGGGAGACCCAATGGATAAGAATACAGATATTGGCGCCATTAATTCCAAGGAACAGCTTGGAATCATTAAAAAGTACATCGAAGTCGGGAAAAAAGAAGGTGCGACCATGTATCAAAATACGTGTGATTTACCAAAGAAAGGATACTGGTGCCGCCCCACTTTATTTACAAACGTATCTCAGTCAAGTAGAATCGTTCAAGAAGAAATATTTGGGCCTGTCCTAGCTGTGCAAACATTTAGAACCATTGATGAGGTTATTTCTAAAGCGAATAATTCACCATATGGATTATCTGCAGGCGTCTGGACGGATAAAGGATCGAAAATTTTCAATTTAACTTCACAAATGAAAGCCGGCATCGTTTGGGCCAATTCGTATAATAAGTTCGATCCAACATCTCCATTTGGCGGGTATAAAGAAAGTGGATTTGGCAGAGAAGGTGGATTGCACGGATTGAAACCATATTTAAATTTATAAGGAATGGATAGAGTTGAAATAACAAAGACTTATAAAATCTACATTGGAGGTGCTTTTCCACGAACGGAATCTGGACGATATTACACGCCAAAGAGAGGAGAAAAAGCGTTAGGTAATATTTGTTTGTCTTCCAGAAAAGATGTGAGAAATGCAGTTGTTGCAGCCCGGGGAGTACACAATAAATGGGCAGGAAAAAGTGCAGCAAATCGCAGTCAAATTTTATATCGTATTGCTGAAATGCTGGAAGGACGAAAGCAGCAATTTATAGAGGAGCTTATTTTGCAGGGCAGCACAAAAAGTCAAGCAGTAAAAGAAGTAATTGCCAGTGTCGATCGATTAATCTATTACGCAGGATGGTGTGATAAATTTGCTCAGGTTTTTAGTTCAGTAAATCCTGTGGCGAGCGCACATTTTAATTTTACAGCCCCAGAACCTATGGGTGTTGTTTCTATAGTCTGTAAGGAAGAATCGGGTTTGTTGGGTATTGTTTCAGCTATCGCTCCTGTTCTTGCAGGTGGAAACACCTGTGTCCTTTTGGCCTCAGAACAACGGCCACTTTGCGCCATTACTTTTGCTGAGGTGCTAAACTCTTCTGATGTACCTGGAGGAGTGGTAAATATTCTAACTGGAAAAAGAACAGAGCTTATTGAACATATGGCATCTCACATGGATGTCAATGGGTTCCTGTATTGCGGAACAGATAAGAAAGACATAAATACCGTTCAACAGTTGGCCGTCGAGAATTTAAAAAGAGTAACAATAAGGGCCTTTGAAGGTCTAATGAATGACGACCATAATACACCCTATTACATCGATGATTTTATCGAAATGAAAACTACCTGGCACCCCATAGAAAAGATTGGAGCTACGGGGAGTGCATATTAAAAATGTGAAAAGTGGAATTGAAAGCATTATTGAAGCTTGCTGAAAGGGCGGCGATTGAAGGAGGGGAAGAGATTTTAAAGGTTTACAACTCCGATGATTTTGAAATTGAGCAAAAGGAGGACCAGTCACCGCTAACACTGGCAGACCGGAAAGCACATTTAGCGATTATTAAGATTTTAGAAGATTCTGAGATTCCTATACTTAGTGAAGAAGGGAAAGAAATTCCTTACACTGAAAGAAAAAATTGGCAAACACTTTGGATTGTAGACCCGTTGGATGGAACCAAAGAGTTTATTAAAAGAAATGGCGAATTCACTGTCAATATTGCATTAATTGAAAATGGGGTACCCATCTTAGGAGTTATCTATGTGCCAGTTAAAGACCAGCTATATTCGGGAGCATTGAAGTTAGGTGCCAGGAAAGTGGAAAACGGGCAATCCATTAAAATTCCAACAGGTAGAGAATCAAGGAAATTTCGAGCAGTAGGTAGCAGGTCGCATATGTCACCGGAAACCACCACTTTTCTTAATGAGCTAAAGCAAAAGCACGGAGAGATTGAAATTGTTTCTATGGGAAGCTCTTTGAAGATTTGCCTAGTTGCTGAAGGAGTTGCTGATGTTTACCCAAGATTTGGACCTACCATGGAATGGGATACAGCGGCTGGACACGCCATTGCTAAGGCAGCGGGGAAATCTTTGATTGATGTGAAAACGAATCAGGAAATGATTTATAATCGAGAAGAATTACTTAATAATTGGTTTGTTGTTTCATAACAGCTTCAAGCGTATTCTGGAGAATTGCAGATTATGGAATGGGTTTTTAAACAGGTATATTTGAGTAGTTGTCACATAAATGTTGGTAACTAGCGAGGGAATACTAAATTTGTCTGATACAAAATTGCTTTATGAAAAAAGCTTTGATTACAGGTGTTACAGGTCAAGATGGAGCTTACTTAGCTGAGCTACTATTATCCAAAGGCTATGAGGTGCACGGTATAAAAAGAAGAACTTCACTTTTTAATACAGATCGGATCGATCATCTGTATAAAGATTTGCACGAAGAGGGAGTTAACTTCTTTCTGCATTATGGAGATTTGACTGACTCCACCAATCTTATTCGAATAATTCAGGAGGTCCAACCTGATGAGATATATAATTTAGCTGCCCAATCGCATGTAAAGGTTTCTTTTGAAACACCAGAATATACCGCAAACTCTGATGCGATGGGAACCCTACGCTTATTAGAGGCAATTCGAATATTGAAGTTAGAGAAAAAAACAAAATTTTACCAGGCCTCCACTTCAGAGTTATATGGTAAGGTGCATGAAATCCCTCAAAGTGAAACAACACCGTTTTATCCAAGAAGTCCGTACGGTGTCGCTAAGCTTTACGCATTTTGGATTACTAAAAATTACCGCGAAGCTTATGGCATTTTTGCTAGTAATGGAATTCTATTTAATCATGAGTCACCACTTCGAGGTGAGACGTTTGTAACACGAAAGATCACTCGTGCTGCGTGCAGAATATCATTAGGCCTTCAGGAAATGATGTTTTTGGGCAACCTGGATGCAAAAAGAGATTGGGGACACGCTAAAGACTACGTAGAAGGAATGTGGAGAATGCTTCAACACGATGTGCCGGATGATTTTGTTCTAGCGACTGGTGAAACAGTAACAGTTCGAGACTTTGTTAATTTGGCGTTTGCAGAAGTAGGCATTGAATTAGAGTGGAACGGCGAAGGTGTGAATGAGAAGGGAACAGATAAAAAAACGAAAAAGATTATTGTTGAAGTTGATCCTAAGTATTTTAGACCAACGGAGGTAGATGTTTTAGTTGGAGATCCTTCAAAAGCGAATAAAGAACTGGGATGGAAGCACACACATGATTTAAATGCATTAGTTAAAGACATGATGGCTGCTGACCTTGAACTATTCAGGAAAGACAAATACCTCATGGATGGTGGCCATAAAGTAATGGACTATAATGAATAGCGATGATAAAATATTTATTGCTGGTCATAGAGGTATGGTTGGATCAGCCATTGTTAGAAAACTAAATCGCGAAGGGTATACCAATTTGGTCGTTCGAACTTCTTCAGAATTAGATTTAAGAAACCAAGAATCAGTTAATGCGTTTTTTCATCGGGAAAATCCGGATTATGTAATTCTTGCTGCTGCGAAAGTGGGAGGAATTCATGCGAACAACACCTATAGAGGAGAGTTCATCTACGATAATATCATGATTCAAACCAATGTGATTCATGCCTCACATTTATCTGGTGTAAAGAAACTATTGTTTCTAGGTTCGTCCTGCATTTATCCAAAAATGGCTCCACAACCGATGGAAGAGTCAAGCCTGTTAACGAATGTTTTAGAACCTACGAATGAACCGTATGCAATTGCAAAAATAGCTGGTATTAAAATGTGTGAAGCCTACAGGGCTCAATACGGAGCTGACTTCATTTCTGCGATGCCGACTAATTTGTATGGGCCTAATGATAATTACGATCTGAGTAATTCTCATGTATTACCTGCTTTAATACGGAAATTTCATGAAGCGAAAATACAACAAGCCAAAGAGGTGGAAGTTTGGGGCACTGGAGCACCGAAACGAGAATTTCTTCATGTAGACGATTTGGCTGAGGCATGCTTCTTTTTACTACAAAATTACTCTGGAAATGAGTTTCTTAATATTGGTACCGGAGAAGATTTAAGTATCAAGGAACTGGCTTTGAAAGTGAAAACCATCATTGGATTTGAAGGGGAATTGGTATTTGATACAACAAAACCAGATGGTACGCCGCGAAAACTCATGAACGTTCAGAAAGTGAATAGTTTAGGATGGAGGCATAAAATTTCCTTGGATGAAGGGATAAAAGCGGTTTATGATGAGTTGATAGCAACAAATTATTTGACTCAATTAGTATAATAAAGTTGAAATATCTTGTGTACATAACACTTTCCTTAATCGCATTCAACGCGCAAGGTCAGCGCAAGAATTTACCACTTAACCATGAACTAAATTACGCCATACAGCATGGATTATTAAGTAAGGACTCTTCAGCACACACATCGATGCGACCATATATTGAAGGTAAGTGGGGGATTAATGAAGTGAGAAATGTGCAAGTTGATTCTGGGTTGTATTATTACGATTTTACTCAAAAGCTATTTAAGGAACACTTGGTTTTAATACAGGGAGATGATTATCGATTGACTGTTGATCCATTGGGAAATTTCAGAATGGGAAGAGACATTAGTGATTCTCTTCGGATTATGGTTAGAAATACACGAGCTATCAGGGTTCAGGGTGATTTGGGTAGTAATTTTTCTTTCGAAACATTTTTTTATGAAAATCAAGCGAAAATGCCACGGTATATTGGGGAATACGCTTCAAGAACAGGTACTTTACCGGGCGAAGGAAGAGTTAAAAATGTAGGTAGTGAGGTATTGGATTTCGGCTATGCGATGGGATATATATCCTATAGTCCAATGGAAAATTGGAATTTTCAGGTAGGATATGGGAAACAATTTATAGGCAATGGCTATCGAAGCATGTTGTTGTCAGATTTTGCTTTTAATTATCCATACGTACGCACTACCTATAATTTTGGGCAAGGCAAATTTCAGTATGCTTCTACTTTTGCTCAATTATCGTCTTTGACTAGATTGCCAGCAGCAACAACTCCTGAAGCAACTTACAAAAGAAAGCTGGGTAATTTTCATTATTTATCATTCAAGCCTTTCTCTAAATTGGAGCTAGGTGTTTTTGAAGGTGCTGTTTTTAAACAATACGAAGATACTGTTGGAACAGTGCCTGCTCACTTTTCTGCTTATTCTCCTATATTGGGTTCCTCCTTAATTGCAAATGGATTTGAATCGGAGAATAATGTTGTACTTGGATTGAACATTTTGTATCGAATTTTTAAGAATACACAATTGTATGGACAATTGATTTTAGATAATCCGGAAGAACAAAAAATGGGTTGGCAAGCAGGAGTTAAAGCCTTCGATTGTTTTGGAATGACGAATTTGTACTTGCAATTGGAAGTCAATAGTGCAAACCCTTATACTTATGCGGTGTCTGATAACAATCTGATTCAAAATTGGTCACACATGAGTGCTCCCCTGGCACATCCCTATGGAGCGAGTTTTCATGAATTTGTTGGAATCGCGTATTATGAAAAAGAGAAAATATTCGGACAATTAAAAACAAGCTCGGGAGTCATAAGGTCCATAGGAAATGGCTATCAGAACGACATTAATTTTCCTGATCAGTATGCTGGGGTGTCGGAACCTGAATTCAAAACGATCTATAATAATGTACAGGAGTTGACCTTTGGATATAAATTTAATGTGAAAACCAACTTAACTGGCTTTATAAGTGTAAGAAATAGGGTTCGTGCTGAAAAAGTAGGCGTTGTAAATTCTACATTTATATCTTTTGGCATGCGAACAAATCTAAATAATCTATATTACGATTTCTGATGGAAGAAAACACGATTATATTAGGCTTTGTTACCGCATTTTTTATTGTGCTCTTAGCAACTCCATCCTTGATTAAAGTGGCGAAGTTGAAACACTTAGTTGATGAGCCAGGAGAAGCCCGAAAAATTCATAGAAGAAGTATTCCTACGATTGGGGGAATTATTATTTTCGGATCGGTTTTGTTTACCTATGCATTGTGGTATCCAGAAAGTTACTCCACCGCCGACACAGAGAAAGTTTATTTTATTGAAGAGGCACTAACCACCTTCAAATACCTTACTGCCTGTCTTATTTTATTGTTTTTTGTAGGCATTAAAGACGATATTATTGGTACGGCTCCTTTAAAGAAACTTTTAGCGCACATGCTTGTTGGGTTCATTTTGGTAATGATGGGCGATATTAAGATTGATGGAATGCATGGTATTTTTGGAGTAGGTGATTTTACCGAAGAATGGCCGGGGGTTTTGTTGTCTGTGTTCGTTTATATTGTGGTGGTGAATGCTTATAATTTAATTGATGGAGTTGACGGTTTAGCTGCAGGCATTGGTCTGATTAATTCAGTCATGTTTGCAGGTTGGTTTTATTATACTGGTAATGTACCATTGGCGCTTTTGGCTATGATATTAGCTGGAACTTTATTGGGCTTTTTAGTTTTTAATTTCAGCCCGGCAAAAATATTTATGGGTGACTCGGGGTCAATGGTAATTGGTGCTATTATATCTGTGCTTGCAATCAGTATGATTAATGAGGATCAATCGAGGGTTCGAGAAAGTATGGGCATACTTGCCAAAATACCAACACCCGTTTTCGCCATGTCTGTGCTGGTTTATCCTTTAGTGGATACGATACGAATTTTTGCCGTTAGAGCAAGCAAGGGAAATTCTCCATTTTCAGCTGACAAGAATCACATTCATCATAAATTAATTTCCGCTGGATTAAGTCACTCGAAAACAGTAGTGATTTTATATACTTACAACATTGTTGTTGTTGGTTTGGCTATATGCTTGGCTCAAGATAATGCTACGGTTAGTTTTTTCATTGCTGCAGGAATTGCTACTTTTTTAGCTATAATTCTGTTATTCATTTTCAGGCAAAAAGTAAAAAAAGAATGAAGCTGATTTGGATTGCATTTATTTTCCTTACAGTCAATTCTGTTGTAGCCCAAGATATAATTGGGAATGTGCCCATGCATCGATATTTAGAACGGAAATACGTTAAAGATCAAATTAGTAATGGTGGTCATTCTTCAATACGTCCTTATCTTAAAGAAGATTTTCAAGACTCTTTAACAAAAGATATTTCATTAACCAGTAATGATTGGTTTTCCGTAAAGGCATTGTCTGATATTGAATTAGGAACAGATAAAACGACCAAAGAGTTTGATCTTGCTGTACGAGGAGGTGTTGGTTTAGGACTTACTGGAACGGTAAAAAACAGGCTGAGTGTTGTAGCCAATTATTTGTACAATTATGTTGATGGCCCGTCATATGTTGATTCATTAACCAGTGATTTAGGAGTTTCGCCGGGTTTTGGAGTCGCCACTAAAGTTGGTGATGCTTTTGGTTATCATCAATTACAAGGGTATATACATTTTAAAGCGAATAAATTCTTCGCGTTGCAATTAGGTAACGGAAAGAATTTTATTGGGGATGGATACCGATCTTTGTTACTAAGTGACATTTCAAATAATTACCCTTACTTCAAGATTACGACTAGTGTTTGGAATATTAAGTACATAAACCTATTTACAAGACAAAGACACATTGATAGGTTAGGGGACATATCATCAAAATTTTCAGGAAAATTTACAGCGACTCATTATTTAGATTGGAGCATTTCTAAATCAGTTAATTTGGGATTATTTGAATCTATTGTATGGCAAGCTCAGGATACATTATTAGATCGGGGATTTGATCTAAATTATTTAAATCCAATTATTTTTTACCGACCAGTTGAGTACCAACAAGGATCAGCAGATAATGCCTTAATGGGGCTCAACCTTAGTGTAAATATTATTAAAAAGCTGAAAGTGTATGGCCAGTTTGTAATTGATGAATTTTTGCTGGATGAAGTAAAGGCAGATAGCGGTTGGTGGGCAAATAAGTACGGTGCTCAAATTGGTATAAAAGCGCATGACTTTATAATTGAAGGGTTGGACTTTCAAACGGAATATAGTAGTGTGCGTCCATACACCTATTCTCATGGAGCCTCTGTTCAAAACTATGGACACGATAATGGTTCTTTAGCACACCCGTATGGTTCAAATTATAGAGAGTGGTTAAGCTTTATTAGTTACCGCAAAAACAAATGGATTTTTGAAGAGCAAATTAGTTTAGCAGTTCATGGAGAAGATTCAATTTCTTCTGTTTCTTACGGTGGTGACCTATTTCAATCTTATTCTAACCGGCCGTATAATTATGGTCATTTTACAGGCCAAGGTTTGAAAACTTCTATTTTTTATAGCCATCTGCGTATTTCATACCTCATTCATGCAAAATCAAATTTACGTGCGGAGTTGGGTTACGTTTTTCGTGAGCGAAAGAACGGTTTGGAATATGAGTCAAATCATTACATCTATCTAGGCTTGAAAACAAACTTGTGGAACAGGTACAACGATTATTAATGAAGGCTTCAAAAAATGATTTATTAGAATACTGCAAAGGGTATGTTTCGAATAGAATGAGTCGTTTTGCTGCAGCAATTTCGGCAGCGCAATCAGATGCGAACAAGGAAACAAAAAGTTCTGCTGGAGATAAGCATGAGACGGGTCGGGCAATGGCTCAACTCGAGACAGAAAATAATTCTAAACACTTGGCAGAAGCAAAAAAGCTCAATGCGGTGTTGAGCCAAATAGATCCTGAAAAAAAAAATAGCTCGATTGAATTAGGTGCTTTGGTTAAAACAAATTTGGGTAATTATTTTATGGCAATCAGTGCTGGTAAAACTCATTTACTTGGGGATGAGGTTTATTTGATATCACCAGCTTCTCCAATTGGTCAACATTTCCTAGGGAAAAAGAAGGGAGATACTATTTCTTTTAATCGGCAAACGATTGCCATTCAGGAAGTTCAATAACAGATTATTTTTAGATCAATTTAAAATTACCATTCGTTTT
>JABJPZ010000130.1 GCA_018663635.1 Crocinitomicaceae bacterium | reverse complement strand
CGCAAGGCTGCATCATTTTGATTAAGTGAATCCAGATTTTTAAGATCAAACCAGTAATAGTAATCTTCTGGGTTCTCGATTGAGGCTAATAACCGTTCAAGCGATAATCCCACACTTTCTGCTGGCGGATGATTAACATCGAACGTTTTGGTTGTTGAGTCGAACACCAGATCTATTTCAAAACCAGCGAAGTCGTCTTTTACCTCCATCAACCTTTCAATTCCATTAACTCGATGACACAGTATTTTGGATTCAAAATGTATATCATTTGCCGTGAAGCAAGGTTTAGGGTTCTTACGTGCGCTTGTATCGATAGGTGATTGTGAGAGTAGACTTCTGGTTGTATCTGTTAAATCACAATGCACATCGTAGAGGTCTGATGCAGTATGAATAAAATTTGCGGTGTTATATTTTGAATTGATATTATTTTCTGCCCTTTTCAATATTCCAGCATTCTTCAGTTTGTACTGTTCATTTGTCCATAAAAGAAACGGTATATCGACCATATATTTTGACTGAATAACATCGGAATGCCCATGAAAATTCCGATAATCAAATACTTCGTCACCGTGGTCAGAAAAATAGAGTAAAGAACAAACTCCTTGAACCGCATTTAAGCTATCGATTAAAGAAGCAATAAGGTGATCATTGTACCGTACAGCGTTGTCGTAGGTATTGATATATTTTTGTTGAGCCCGTGTTAAGTGCGACGTGTTGTGTATTGTTTTAAAATGGTTAAACTTTTCAGGATATCGATCAACGTAGCTCATGTGTGTGCCCATTAAATGAACGAAGATTACTTTGTTTCCCTTTTTAATTGTTGCATCCTTAAAAGCTTGAAGCAAAATTTCATCATAGGGCTCACTTCCACTCATGGTATTACTAAATACTTTTTGGTCTGCTTTACTAGCAAGCACAGAAACAGGAGTTTCAAATTTCCCTGATAGCGCCTGATTGCTTAACCAAGTTGTGTGATATCCAGCTTGGTTAAAGAGGTCGAGCAGTGTTCCGTCTTGTAAGTCATAATTATTGGAGTCTAAAGACTTAAAGCTAAGCACCTTTTCTAATGCCGGAAATGTATGCGCATGCGGACTAGACACTTGACTGAAAGAGATAATATTACGGTTAGCAGAAAGCTTAGGGTTTGTAATCCGGGAATAAGCATAAAGACTCATGTGATGTCTGCTTGTTGATTCGCCAATCACAATCACATGTGTTTCATTTTCATGGTTGTTCTTCTGTATGAAACCACTGAACTGAACTGGTTTTTCAAGTAGCTTGACAAAGCGATCTTGTTCTTGTAAAAAAGAAAAATAAGCGTTGAATCCCCCAACGATAGAGCAGGTCTTAAAATTGGCAGGCGCTAATCGATTTTGGTACGATAATGTGGAAAAACCTGCTACACCAATAAGCATTAGGGACCAATAAACACCCATCGATTTGGGTATCTTAATTCGACGCAATAGTTGGTGCATAATTACCATTAGAAGCCAAAAACCCACCACAATCAAAAAGTCCTCGAACCCAAAAAGGTTATCCAATAATGCCCAACTTTCATTGGTGTTCGTTACAAATAAAGAAAAAAAGGTCGCGGAATCTGGAAAACCACGAAATTCGATTACGTGCCATAATTCAGCACCTGAATACCCCAGAACAAGAGCACCAATAATTGCCGCATAAATACGAATTAACTGGCTAGAAAACAGCATCGGCAAAGACAACACGGCTGCAAACACGAAATAAATACATTCATATTTTAGTAAGTGTTTAAATGAAAACCAATCACTTTCTAAAAATTGGAAGTAGTTTACCAGCCTAGGCAAGCTTACAGAGAGAAACAAGAGCAATAACCAATATAGTGCTTTGTGGTAGTTCAATTATTAATGGATTTTTGATGCCGCTTAAAATGAGCAAATAAAATCAATGAGCAATCTCGAATATCCGTTAAACGCGGTTAAAGGAAGTGTTTCTCCCCTATCGTAGATATCGTGATAGGCTTTTATTCCACCTAAAGTATAGATAAAAAAGCAAGGGACTTGTCTTTGTGTAAACCAATAATGGTCAGAATTGGCAGCTCTACCGCGCACATTGACTTTGCTTAGGTGTTGATTTTTGACATTGATTTTAGCTAATTTTTTGAATTGCTTTTTATGGAGGGTTCCATTTA
Source organism: Crocinitomicaceae bacterium (assembly GCA_018663635.1). Lineage (GTDB taxonomy): Bacteria > Bacteroidota > Bacteroidia > Flavobacteriales_D > Parvicellaceae > UBA10066. The sequence continues at coordinate 7,811 of JABJPZ010000130.1, read as the reverse complement.
CAACCGTAATTCCTTTATCTCCGGTTCCGGAGATATCACAGTTAATTAAAAATTTGATTTCATCCAAAGGGAAAAGAGGGTTTTCAACATAATATTTAGAGCCTAAGATTCCTATTTCTTCTGCCGCAAAGGCCATGAATACCATTGTGTATTCAGGAGGATGATCGGTGTAGTATTTCATGAGGTACAAGAGCATAGCAACACCGCTGGCATTGTCATTAGCTCCGGGAAATAAGACAGAATCAGCAATTTCTCCAAGGTGGTCGTAATGCGCGGAGATGCAAATTTTTTGTTTCTTTTTTCCAGGAATGTACCCTACAATGTTCTGCGTTTTTAATCCTTCGATTAATACCGCCGAAATATCTAATTTCACTTCAAAGGCATTATCAATAAACGCCCGTTTCACATTAATAACGGGATGCAACTGTTGCGTTTGTGAAACAGAATGGGTTAATTTTTCATCAGTAACCCATAAAACAGGAAAAAATCGGGCGAAATAAGATTTTAATTCTCTAAATGCGCGAAGAGAGTCCAGGTTTTTCGTTCCTCCCGGATCAATTACAAGAGCTTCAATTGGTAAATTTTCAATTTCAATTTTTCGAGGCAATGATTGCAGGTTGGTTTTATCAAGCCAGGTTAATTGAAATAGTCCTGAAGCTGACCCACATTGAGGGGCGGGAAGAAAATCTTTTCCTGGAATTAACTTTTCCCCATTAATTTGTACACCGCATTTTTCAGGAAACGTGTTCGCATTTATATTAAATTCCTGAGCGAAGTTGTTGCCAAATGATTGTAAGCCAAATTGCTGATATTTTTTTTGCAAATAATCTGCAGACAGCTGAACCCCACTATTTGTATAGCCTCGGCCGTGAAGCTGCCTTGCAGTTAGTTCTTTTACCACTTGCTTAGCAAATTCTTGCTGTGCAAAGCAAAAACAACATAGAGTGCAGAAAGAAATAACTAATAATGCGCGCATTTATCCAAGATACCGACGTTCAACTAATTCCATAAATCGAACAACAGAAGTGTTTTCCATATCCCAATTGTATTTTACCATTAGGTTGTTTTTAATGTAATTGTCCGCGTCTAAAAAGCTATCGAACTTATTCAGCTCAGACAAGGAATTATGAAACTCATCTCTTTCACCTTCAAAAAGGTCGTTCATGAATAAGAACTTTTGATTGATTCCGATTGCAGTAATCAAATTATTTATGGGTTGTTTTTTCAGTTTTTCAGACAAAGAAGCAGCGCTAGGTGAAGCATTAAGCTTTTCATTTAAGCTTTGATCATCAGCGGGTATTTCTGGTTCATTAACCTCCTCTTTACTTTCTTTGATGGCGTCAAGTAAATTGGTTTGATTCTCTGGAATTGGGGGTTCTGAAGCACTAAATTTAATGGCAACAGGAATATCGGCATCTTTAATATTCGCTTCACTATTTTCAGTTTCTGTTTTATCTTCGCTGCCTGTATCTGTAGATTCAACCAGTTTCTCAAGAGCTAAATACTTTAGAACCGTTAACCTTTCAAAGAGTTCTTTGGCATTTTCTTGGATACTATCAATATCACTGACGGATAATTGCTTATTTTCCAACTGCGTTAAAGCAGACTGTATTTTTGCAACAAGGGCATTTAAATTCTGATAAGACATTCTTTAATTTTTAAGAAGCTCAATAAACAAAAGTTCTAAATTTGTCAACGTACGAATTTACTCTAAAACTACTGAATACAGGAAATTTTAGAGAAATGAATTAACAACTGTTTGTATAATAAATTGTAAATGTTTCTAGAGAGAAAAGGAGATAAGGTTAACAGAAGGGGGTGGATTGAGGTAGTTTGTGGGTCTATGTTTTCTGGAAAGACCGAAGAATTAATAAGAAGAATGAAGCGTGCAGAATTTGCAAAACAAAAAGTTGAAATTTTCAAACCAGTAATTGATACCCGATACGATGATGAAGCTGTTGTTAGCCATAACGACAATACAATAAGATCTACACCTGTTCCAAGCTCATCGAATATTTTGCTTTTAGCTACAGATGTTGATGTTGTGGGCATTGATGAGGCTCAATTTTTTGATGATCAGCTGCCGCATGTATGCAGACAACTAGCCAATGGTGGGATACGAGTGATTATTGCCGGACTTGACATGGATTACAAAGGGGAACCCTTTGGGCCGATTCCAGCACTTATGGCTCAAGCAGAATTTGTTACGAAAGTACATGCGATTTGCTTGCACTGTGGAAATTTAGCAAGCCATTCTTACAGAAAAGCAGAAGGAGACAACCTGGTATTGTTAGGAGAAACAGATGAATATGAACCGTTATGTAGAACCTGTTTTAATTGGGCAACAACTAAAAAATGAAGCTAAATTGTTCATTTCAGGATATCGCATCGGCGCTTGACGTAAAATCGACTTGTCGTAATGAAATCAATTCAGTTGTCATTGATTCCCGAAAACCTTCACGCGGGATGGACGTGCTTTTCTTTGCTTTAAAGGGGCCGAATAACGATGGGCATAAGTACATTTCAGAACTCATAGGTGAAGGGATTTGTCATTTTGTTGTAAATAAGGACTTTTCTATCGGCTCTTTAACTGCAAATTTCATTTCAGTTGATGACACTACTGCTGCTCTGCAAAAAATAGCAGGTTGGCACAGGAATCGGTTTTCTTATCCGGTATTGGCAATTACAGGTAGTGCGGGAAAAACTACAGTAAAAGAATGGCTCTATAGTTTATTAAAAGAGAATTACAATATTATAAGAAGTCCGAAGAGCTATAATTCACAGGTTGGAGTACCATTATCATTATTAGAAATGACATCAAGTCATAATTTAGCTATTATAGAAGCGGGCATTTCTAAACCGGAGGAAATGGAACGGTTGGAAAAGATTATTCTTCCAACTTATGGCATATTGACAAATATCGGCACGAGCCATTCGCATAATTTTTCTTCAAAAATAGTGCATACAGAAGAAAAATATGAGCTTTTCAAAAATGCCCAATGGTTCATTGATGGAGCGCAAGAAACGGTTCACGACGATACTCCAAAGTCATTCAAATTGAAAGATAAGGCTGCCGTGCACAATGCTTTTTTATGTTGGTCTTTTTTAAATCGATTTGACCCAGACAGGCTGCAGAGTTATAAAACAGGATTTTCAGAGTTAGAAAACCTAGCGTTACGCCTAGAAGTACAGCAGGGGATTAACAATAATATTATTGTTAACGACAGTTATAATTCAGATTTGGGTGGTCTTGAAATTGCTCTTGATCTTGCAGCAAGCCAACCAAAAAAGTCTTTGGTCTTAATCCTTTCAGATATTGATACTGACCAGGCTTCTAAAAGCGAAGTCTATAAAAAGGTGGCTAAAATCACCAAAAATTATGGGGTTACTAAAATTATTGGTGTAGGCACTGATATTGTTCGATTACAAAAACATGTGCCAAGTACGGTGGTTGTAGAATCTGTGGCTGAGGTAGATTCTAATTTTTTGAGCAGTATAAATGATTCCTGTATTTTACTAAAAGGTGCCAGAAAGTTTCATTTTGAAATAATTGGCACTCTTTTACAACAGAAACATCACGATACAGTGCTAGAAATAAATTTAAAAGCACTCGAGCATAACCTCAATATTTTCAGGTCCAAATTGAATGGCACAAAAATAATGTGCATGGTTAAAGCATTTGGATACGGAGCAGGCGATCTGGAAATTGCAAAACTAATGGAGCAACAGGGTGTTGAAGCGCTCGGGGTCGCTTATGCAGATGAAGGAGTTGCGCTCAGAAGAGCAGGAATTACACTTCCCATAATGGTGATGAATGCTGAGCCTGCCGCTTTTAATGGTATCATTGAATACCAACTCGATCCTGTAATCTACAATGAAAGAATTTTAGATTCATTTATTCGAGAGGTAATTAATTATGGCCAAACAGCATATCCGATTCATCTTGAACTTGAAACAGGGATGAATCGTCTGGGCGTTCGGTACAATGAATTACCGGACTTATGCACGCAGATAATTTCACAGCCAGAAGTAAAAGTAATTTCTGTTTTTTCCCACCTAGCGGTTAGTGAAAATGAAAGTGAAGATAAATTTTCACGCAATCAAATTGATCGTTTTCAGGCGGGTGCAGAATTTATAGAACAGATGCTGGGTTATTCGTTTACAAAACACATTTGCAATTCTGCTGGTATTCTGAGGTTCCCGGAGGCGCACATGGATATGGTCAGGCTTGGCATTGGAGTTTATGGAATTGATCCAACAGAAGGCCAAGAAAATGGTTTTGAAAATGTGGGAACATTAAAGACTACGATAACGCAAATAAGAACATTTGTAGACACTGAAACCATAGGTTACGGGAGATCAGGAGCAGCGAATAGAGGAGAACGCATTGGGATTATCCCAATAGGATATGCAGATGGCTTGAAGCGATCGTTAAGCAATGGGAATGGATTTGTTTTGGTTAATGGTAAAAAAGCATCAATTGTTGGGAAAGTTTGCATGGACATGACTATGATAAATCTCTCTGATATTGAATGCCAAGAAGGAGACGAAGTAGAGGTTTTTGGACCTAACATTTCGATTCAGCAGCTCGCGGTAAAAATGGGAACCATTCCATACGAGGTTTTAACGTCAATCTCCTCCAGGGTGAAACGAACCTACATTAAAGAGTAGGGCTTTGCCTTAAGCAGTTGGCTTTTTTGATTTTTTTCTTAGACCTTTTAAGTACGCATTGAAAAATACTGCCAGGATAATAATACCAGCGCCCATATAAAAAACTGGAGACATCACTTCTGATTCTTGAAATACAATAAGCGCAATGATTATTGCGTAAATGGGCTCCATATTAACAGAGAGGTTCATTGTAAATGGGCTAATGAAATTCATTAGCCAATTACCCATAAAAAAGGCGAAAGCCGTACAAATAATACCCAAAACAAGAAGCATAATTAAAGACGATGATGTCAAGATTAATTCATTGTTACTAAAATCGCCGGAGGCGAAATAGAATAATCCGACCGCAGCGCACCCTGCAAAAAGTTCGAAAAAGGTAATTTGAACAGAATCATTATTCTTAACAAAAGTGGCATTAATAACAGAAAACAGTGCGGCTAGAAATGCAGAAGAAATAGCACAAATCATAGCCAGACCATAGTTTAGCTGTGGACTTACAACAGGCTGTACTTGGCTGGTTGAATCGAAGCCAATTAACGCAATTCCCCCGACAACCACAGCACCCATTGTGAGTTCTTTGAAGTCGAATTTCTTTTTCATTATCCAGGGCTCCAAAAAAGACGTAAACAATGCGGTTGTAGAGAAAAACACTAACCCAAAGGAAACATTGGAATAATAGATTGAAAGGAAAAATGTAATCCAGTGTGCAGCAATAATCACGCCCGTGCCAGCAGTTTGAAGGATTGTTTTCTTGCTCATAGTGATTTTACGTCTAGACAAGACCATAAACAGCCCGATGGCAACAAAACCAATCAACATTCTATAAAAAACGATTGTGTGAACAGGAATGTGTTCCTGGTCAAGCATTTTTCCAAGTATGCCGGTGAATCCCCAGATGAAGATCACCATGTGCATGAGTAAGTAATATTTGAATTTACCCTTTAACATAGTAGCCTGCGAAGGTTGGTTAAAAAATTAGATTTCGGGTTACAATAGCGACTTTTATTCAAAGAAGTGCAAGCGTTAATGCAGTAAAAGTTTAGCAATATGAACTTTAACAATAAAAAGTCTTTGAATAACCGCTAGAAATTAGCTGAAAATTTTAAGTGAGAACCACTTACTTCTGAGCTTGAATAGGGAAAGAACTAAAAGATTTAATTTCTCCAAGGACGACCATGGTCTGCATTTGACCTATTTCTTCAATCTTACTAAGCCTTTCTCCAATTAATTCTTCGAAACTGGGGATATCCGGCACCATTACTCTAAGTAGGTAATCAAAATTTCCAGTTACCTGAAGACATTCAACAATTTCGTCAATTGCATCTATTTTTTCTTTGAAATTACTCATCGCATTGTCCTTTTGTCTTTCTAAAGAAACATTGATGAGTGCAGAAAAACCAAGACCGATTTTTTGAGGATCGACTTTAGCGTGATAACTTTTTATAATTCCAGATTTTTCTAGTTTTTTAACTCTTTCCAGAGTAGGAGCAGCACTTAGACCAACTTCTTGAGAAAGTTGAATATTTGTAATTCTTCCTTGCGTTTGCAAGGTTTTCATGATTTTTACATCAATCTTATCTAAGGACATAACTAGGCATTGTAAGAAAGTTGCTTCTTCGAAGAAACTTTATATAAATAGGTAAAACTTTAATCCATTTCAATATACGTAATCTAATTGACTATTGAAACTATAATAGTGAATAAAGTGTTGGTTTGCTCGGCGAGGCGTCATTAACAAACGGCGCGATTTGCAATTCAAGGAAATAGGAACCATCTTCAATTTCGTTCGGCACATAGATGAGCTCGGTTATGGTAGCGTCTTTTATTGGATTATTTGGAAAATTCCAAAATGCCTTATGAGCAAGCATTTGCCCGCCATCTTTTTCACGATCAACGGAAGGCAAATCAATAAGCAGGTGCTTGACTCCTGCATTCCGAATAGCTTCGGCAGCAGCATGAGACAAGTACGGAGGATTAGTATTCGAATAGTGCAATTTGCATTTATCGTCGGAATTTGGAGAAGTTCGAATAATTAGTGCTTCGGGATTATTTATTAATACGTTTTCTAATTGCTCTTCCTGAATTATTCGATCTCCTATTTCACGCCAATCTCCAGAATGATTCCATACCTCAGGTTCAACCGTTATCAACTCACCAAAAAAGAAGGTTCGATTTAATGTTTCATTGATGGAGTGAACCTGCTTGTCTATATGGCCTACACATTCCGTGTGTGTTCCATTACCATGCGGGTTAAATGAAATATCTCGAAAATTAACATGCCCTCCTTCTTCAACACTACCTAAGAAATGTTCTGTTCGTACAGGTTCAATCCGCATTTCATCAACGTACCAAGCATTTACGGTTTCACTTCCAGCACGCAGTGGTATAGATATATCTATGGGTTTAGAAAGATCTACTGCTATCCGTTTATTTTGAAAATTAATTTTTGCAATCACAGAATGAATATAGCTAAAAAGGGGAACACACTGCTCTAATAAGGAAGCGATTTCCTTAGCCTTGATTTACTTGTCAATTATGAATAAATCAGAAATAATCCTGTCAGCGATAAATTTTCCACCAGGAGATAATATGAAAAATGTTTCATTTTCTAGAATCATTTCTTGGTCTAACCATTTCTTCAATTGTTCTTCAAGAATCAAAAAGTAGGCTTGGTGGCGATCCTTTAGCTCTGCTTTGTTAATTCCCCATTTTGTGCGAAGTCGTGTTAGGATATACTCGTTAAATTGGTCTCGAGGGGTTAACGTTTCTTGCTCATGAAACGATTTTTCTTCTGCGATTGCTTTAATATACTGATTGTTGTTTCGGACGTTCCACATGCGACTTTGGCCATTAAAAGAATGAGCCGATGGTCCAATCCCCAGATATTTTTCTTGTAGCCAGTAATTTGAATTGTGCTTAGAATAGTACCCCCTCTTACCAAAGTTAGAGATTTCGTAATGCTCAAAACCATTACTAACGAGCAAGTCAGTTAGCGCTACAAATTGATCTAGCGTTTGTTGGTCATCAGGGAGGATAATTTTATTAGATTCATGCCAATTGTAAAAGACCGTTTTCTTTTCAATGGTTAGACAGTACGCACTAATGTGTTGGACATTTAAATCAATGGCATTTTGAATGTT
>JABJPZ010000129.1 GCA_018663635.1 Crocinitomicaceae bacterium | reverse complement strand
GGTTCATTAATTACTTCTTCTGGTTTGGGGTCTTTCGCTTTTTTTATGGACGGGCTTTTAAGTTTTGGCGTAGATTCTTCGGGATTATCAACTTTAATTTGTTTCGCCGGTTTTTCGACAGGTATAGTATTTTCCTTTTTAGAAACTTCAACTGGCTCATTAATTACTTCCTCTGATTTGGTGTCTTTTTTTGACGATTGACTAGGCTTACCAAACTTTTTACCTTTCCAAGACCCTTGCTTTTCCTTCATGATTGTGCAAAGGTACGAACCATAGTTAGTCCGAACTAATTAAAACGCATCTTCGATGTGTTCAATTAAAAGATTTGGTTTCAAAATGATAGAGATGACATCAAATCTGAGCTCCAGGTCAATTTCTTTTTCTAATACGTAGGCTTCCGCAGTGTCTTCAAGTATTGACTGCTTGAATTCGGAAACGTCCTCATGCGGAAAGCCATATGCGGCGCTTGTCCGAGTTTTGACTTCTGTTATAACAATAAATTGCTCAATTTTTGAAATGATATCTATTTCGCCTTTTCCAGACCTCCAATTACGCGCAAGAATTGAATGCCCTATTTTTTCAAGGTATTTTTGTGCAATTTCCTCTCCGTGTCGACCTGTTTCAAGATGTGGTGTTTTCATGGACATCTACTTCGGATTTTGTTTATTTCAAAATTTGGAACAAATGTTGTATCAGCATTTGATGTTAAATTTATACTTTAGTCAAACAATTTAAAGGGATTATGAAGAATTTACTTTTTGCAGTTGCGCTATGCGCATTTACACTCCCCTCCTTTGCGCAGTTCGAAGGAACCGTGGACTTTGTGAAAACGAAGGGGAAAATCAACGTGAATTACAAGTACAAAATAAAAAGCGGCCAAATTCGAATTGAAGAATTCGGAGATGACGATAAATTAGACGGTATTCAATTAGTGAATACGAATGACGGTGCCATTTATGCTTTGAGTCCAGAAAGAAAGATGTATATGGAAGCCAAGAATAAACGCCCTCAAAGAACAGCTGTTGTTGAAGTCAAAAAAACAAAGACCACCCAGACCATTAATGGAAAGTCTTGTGTAAAATGGATTGTAACGTGTGCGGAGCAGGAAAGAAAGATTGTTTATTGGGTAACAAAAGGCAATTATGATTTTTTCATTCCATTTTTAAGAACGTTAAATCGTGCGGAGAAGTCAGCTATTTACTTCTTGATGGTTGAGGGTAATAAAGATTATTTCCCCATGTTAGCTGAAGAATATAATAGTGATGGGCTGCTTATTTCGAAACTCGAAGCAAAAGACCTCTCTTCAAAAAAATTAGCTCAAACTAATTTTGATATACCTGAAGGGTATAAAAAGTTCGAAAGATAATTGATTCGCTGTAAGATTTAGTTTCTATTCGGAGTTCCTTAGCTCTCCACCTTCGAGTGTTACAGATAGGTTATAATTCATTCCAAGAATAACGGATTGGTTATCGTCAATGTGACCAAATGGAAAGTCGTAACAAACTGGGTAAGTAAATTCGGCTGTCGCTTCTTGAATGATTTCATATGCTGTTTTACCAAAGGGAACCTGATTGTCCTTCATATCCGTCATTGCTCCGATGACAAGACCTGCAAGCTCATGTAATTTCCCAGATTTTTTCAAATTATGCATCATTCGATCAATGTGGTACAAGTACTCATCCAAATCTTCTAAAAATAAGATTTTTCCTTTCGTATCTATATCCGCATTTGTGCCTGAAAGGCTGTATATTATTGAAAGATTACCACCAATCGCCTGTCCTGTGCATTTTCCTGGTTTATTATATTTTGACGAAGGGGACAATAAGTCAACCTGTTTTTCGAAAAGCGCATTTGACAGCGAACTGAACACACTAGAAGTATTGTTTGCAAAATTGATGGGCATAGTAGAATGTAGAGAGGCTATACCCATGCTATGAACTTTATTATGAAGCACGGTAATGTCACTGTATCCACAAATCCACTTTGGGTTAGTGAGAAGTGGCTTGAAATTTACTTTATCTATGATTTGAACGGTTCCATAGCCACCTCTAAAACAAATAATGCCTTTGATATTTTCTTCTGTAATTGCCCATTGTAAATCTGATGCACGTTCTTCAATCGTGCCGGCAAACTGATTAAATACTCTTCTGAGATTTCGCCCCTCTTTGCATATCAATCCCCATTTTTCCAATAATTGTATTGCATCGTGAAGTTTTTCAGGATCAATTGACCTCGCAGTGCTAATTATCGCTACCTGATCACCAGGCTTGAGAGCCTGTGGAATAATAAGCTTAGTCATCTTCTATTTTCTTTTTCTTAGGGTATCGCCCTTGTTCTTTAAGTATTTTATTAATAATCCATTCCATTTGTCCATTGGTACTTCTGAATTCGTCAGAAGCCCATTTTTCAACTGCTTTTAAAAGTTCTGGGTCAAGGCGCAATACAAATGGTTTTTTCTTAGCCACTGCTCTTCTCTTTTAGTTGGGTTAAAAAGGACTGTAATTTCTCTTTGCTTTGAGTTCCAATCAGTAAGGTTCTTCCATTTTTCAATTTTAGCTCTAATCCTATATTCCCAGAAACGTTCAAACAATCAACCTTTGCAAACAGCTTTTTTCGATAACCAAAACCTCCAAATTCTTTTAATGGACTATATTTTCGAATTTGATAGCTTGTAACTTGAGACCATTTTATTTCGCGGATCTTCCAATTGTATGGGGTAAAACGGTATTTGATTTTTTCATTATCTAGCCGAGTGCTAAGTTTTGAAGTCCATAGGATCAAGAAAGTTAGAAGGGCAGTGGCCAATTCAATTATTATTACTAAACCATTAATTGATGATTGTTTTAGAAAATCAAATAGCAAAAGACTAAAGAATAGCAAAATAATTAGTGCTAGGCTGAATTTTCCAGCTTTTGAATTTCTGAAATATTGTTCTTCTTTAAAGAGCATATTTATTGATTCAGTGTTCCAGCATTAAGGACAGGACTTGCATCTTTATCAGAACATAGAACGACCATTAAATTGCTAACCATAGCTGCTTTTTTTTCTTCGTCTAATTCAATGATGTCTTTCTTGGAGAGTTCTTCCAAAGCCATTTCAACCATTCCAACTGCCCCTTCAACAATTTTCATTCTTGCAGAAACAATTGCGGTGGCTTGCTGTCTTCTGAGCATTGCGCTTGCAATCTCTTGGGCGTAAGCGAGGTATCCGATTCTCGCCTCTAATACTTGTATTCCAGCAATTTTTAAACGCTCATCTAACTCGTGTTCCAATGCATGATTGACTTCATCCATCCCGCTGCGAAGCGTGACTTCAGTTGTATCTTCAAAATTGTCATAAGCATAGGTTCCGGCTAACTTTCTAACCGCAGCATCGGTTTGTACTCGCACAAAGTGCTCGTAATCGTCCACATCAAAAGCCGCAGCATAAGTGTCATTCACTTTCCAAACGGCGATAACACTAATTAATATAGGATTTCCTAAGCGATCATTTACTTTAACTCTTTCAGAATCAAAATTTCGAGCTCTCAATGAAATTTTTTGTTTGGTGTTTAATGGATTGGTCCAGAAAAACCCATTGGATTTTACCGTACCAACGTATTTCCCAAAAAACACGAGGACTCGTGAACCGTTCGGCGCTACGATGAATAGTCCAAAAAATGTGAATAATCCAGCAAGCACCAACAAAATATAAGCGGGGTTTTCCGTTGTAATTGTAGTCGCTATCCCCCCACCAATTAGTCCTATAGCAAAAAGAAGCATGATTACTCCAGGGATTGCTTTAATTTCATTTTCTTTTTTCATATGTGATATTATTATGATATCACAATAATACTATTTTAAATTTTTAAAAACAAATAAAAAGTAATCAATCCATGAATAGCATAACCTTCTTATCTTTGAGCCGATTTTAATTTATGAGTGGAAAAAGACATACCATTACGGCGGCGCTACCATATGCTAACGGGCCACTGCATTTAGGACACGTTGCTGGGGTATATGTTCCTGCTGATATTTACGCGCGATTTTTAAGATTGCAAGGTGAAGACGTTGTTTTTATTTGCGGTTCGGATGAACATGGCGCTGCGATAACGTTGAGAGCAAAAAAAGAGGGAACAACTCCGCAGAAAATAGTCGATGAGTATCATGCAATAAATTCGAAATCTTTTCAAAATCTTGGGATCAGTTTTGATATTTATTACCGTACTTCGGGTGAGCTCCATCATAGAACTGCTCAAAATTTCTTTAAGAAATTGAATAGTTTCGGATCTTTTGAGGAAAGAGAAAGCGAGCAGTACTTTGATCAAGAACACCAACAATTTTTAGCAGATAGATACATCAAAGGGGAATGCCCTAAGTGCCAAAATTTAGACGCATACGGAGATCAATGTGAAAAATGTGGGTCGGCATTAAGTCCAATGGAGCTAAAAAATCCACAATCTACCATCAGTGGGAATACACCAATTCTTAAAAAGACATCACACTGGTATTTGCCCATGCAAAATCACGAAACTTGGTTAAAGGACTGGATTAAAAATGGCAGACTAAATGATGAGGTACACCATGATCCCGCTGAATGGAGAAATCAAGTGATAGGACAATGCATGAGCTGGATTGATGGTGGGCTGCAGCCCAGAGCCATGACAAGGGACCTGGATTGGGGCGTTAAAGTTCCATTAAAAGATTCTGAAGGAAAAGTGCTTTATGTATGGTTGGATGCGCCAATAGGATATATTTCGGCCACCAAGCAGTGGGCAGCAGATAATGGAAAAGATTGGGAACCGTACTGGAAAGACTCATCAACTAAATTGGTTCATTTCCTTGCTAAAGACAACATTGTTTTTCACTGTATCATTTTCCCTATTCTTTTAAAAGAACATGGAGATTTTATTTTACCCACAAATGTTCCAGCTAATGAATTTTTAAACTTAGAAGGAGATAAGTTTTCAACAAGTAGAAATTGGGCAGTATGGCTTCATGAGTACTTGGACGACTTTCCATCCATGCAGGACGCAATGAGGTATGTGCTATGCGCAATAGCTCCAGAAAGCAAAGACAGTGAGTTTACATGGAAAGATTTTCAGGCGAGGAATAACAATGAGCTGGCAGATATTTTTGGAAATTTTATCAATCGCGTTTTAGTGCTTTCTAAGAAGTATTATGATGGAGTTGTGCCTAAAAAATCAACACTTACTAAGTTAGACAGTCAAGTGCTTGCTGATGTAAAAAGGTCTAAGGAAAAAATCACGAAAGCAGCCAGTAATTTTCGATTTAGAGAAGCCCAGGCGGAAGCCATGAATCTGGCTAGAATTGGGAATAAGTATTTTGCGGACACTGAGCCCTGGAAATTGATAAAAACGGACGAAGAACGGGTTAAAACAGTAATGAATATTGCGATACAAATTGCTGCAAATTTAGCTATTGCATTCGACCCTTTTTTACCATTTAGTACAGCTCGTTTAAGAGAAATGATGAATCTTAATAAATTCGAGTGGAATGATTTTGGAAGAGATGATTTGGTTCGAGAAAATCATCAATTAGGGAAAAGTGAAGTTCTATTCCCAAAAATAGAGGATGCTGCTATTCAAAAGCAAATTGATAAATTATTAGCAGCAAAACAAATTAGCTCTAAATTTCCACCAATGAAAAAAGAAATTCAATTTGAGGAATTCACGAAAATGGATGTTCGGGTAGCCACTATAACCGAAGCAGAAAGCCATCCTAATGCAGATAAGTTATTGGTTCTAAAGGTTGATACAGGGATAGATGAAAGAACCATTGTTTCGGGAATTGCGGAACAATACAAACCGGAAGAAGTTATTGGTAAAAAAGTAAGTGTACTTTTAAACTTAGCTCCCAGAAAAATAAGAGGAATCAGCTCGCAAGGCATGATTTTAATGGCTGAAAATGATGGAAAACTAACTTTCATCACGCCTGAAAATGAAATTGAATCGGGTGCTAAAATAAAGTGAAAGCTTTAATTTAGTATGATAACCGATGGACATTTGGTCTGCACTCTCTATGAAAAAATTGCGATTATTAATTAGTATATTCCGATTAATAGGTTAAAAATAACAAAGTTGGCAAGAGTAATTAAAACGTTAGGATTTGGAATGTGTAGTATTCGCATTTGGGTTTTGAATGCCTTACTATTAGTTGGGTTTGTTACACCATCTTTTACGCAAAACCTAAAACAGGCAAATGAAATTGCGCAGAAACTAAGCATTGAGACTGATCATGCTCGAAGGGCTAATTTATTATTGAAATTAAGCGAGGCACAAGGAGTTGGTCAAATTGAATCGGCTTTGGAACATGCAAGTAGAGCACTAACTATTTTTCAAAATATTGATGATAAAACTGGAGAGATAAAGGCATACACAACTCTTGGAAAACTTGAATTGGTGATTGGAAATGCCCCAGTAGCACGATCTTATTTTAACAGGGGTTTCACCATTGGAGTGGACATGGATAGCCTCGATGTCATGGTAAGAACCAAATTGCTGTTGGGAAAAACGTATATCAATGGTGCGAATCAATCAATAGGAATAATGTATTTGCAGGAAGCTAGCGACATGGCTGAAAAAGCTCAAAATCATGTTCTTAGAACAGAATGTTTATTTGCTTTAGGCGCTTGGTATAATCATTTCTCGGCATACAATACAGCAACTGGCTATTTAGAATTAGCGTTAGAAGCTGCAATGCAATCGGGAGAAGAAGAGCTTATTGCTAACGTTATGCATGCGCTTGGCAACACCTATCTGAAGTCAAATCAACATGATTTAGCTTACATGTCATTTGAAAAATCGCTTAGAAAAAATGAAGCTTTAGGAAATAAAGACAAACAAGCGATTCTTTGCTATGAGCTAGGAGTTTTAAAGTTAGAATTGGGCCAGCAAGATGAGGCTTTGATATTTTTTAGAAATAGCTTGACTTTAGCTACTGACATTGGTTTAAAAGAATACATAACTAAAGGTTATCAAGTATTATCAGAAGTTTATGAGAAAAATCATGATTATGAAAACGCATATCGATTTGTGAAATTGGTAAATGCAATTAAAGGGGTAAGTGAAATTTCTGAATTAGAAACACAGATTCAAAACCAAAGAATATTAAGGGAAAACCAGACCTTTAAACAACGTGAGGATTTGAGAGACGAGCAAGATGAAAGAAAACGTGAAAGATTCACTTTACTTTTAGTAATTGTCATTCTTCTATGTATTTCATTAGCTTATTTGTTTTTTGTAAACCAACAAAAACAAAAAGTAAATAACGAACTGGAGCAAGCCCGAATTCGAGCGGAAGATTCAGAGAAAGAAAAGGAAAAATTTCTCACGTATACTAGTCACGAAATAAGAACTCCTCTAAATGCCGTAGTTGGCGTTGCCCAATTACTGGAACAAACACCATTGAATCCGAAACAAGAAGAGTACATTAATACCTTAAAAAGAAGTGCAAATAATATTCTTCATATTGTAAATGATGTGTTGGATTTATCAAAAATTGAGAGTGGATCCATTGAGCTGGAGTCAACAGAATTACTTCTCAAGCAACTCATTGGTAATATCTTCAATACGCTACTGTTTAAATTACACAATAAGGACGTGAACTTGATAAATGATTTTGACCCGAAAATCCCGTTAAATCTACGGGGAGATTCTGTCAGGTTAAATCAAATTTTATTGAACTTAACAGATAATGCGGTTAAGTTCACTCGCTCTGGTGAAATACGTTTAAAGGTTGAGCTAATAGACGAAACAGATAATGATGCAATAATAAAATTTGATGTAGCGGACACGGGAAAAGGAATTCGACAAAGTAGTTTAAAGCAAATTTTTAAGCGCTACGAGCAGGAAACTATTCATACGACAAGAAATTATGGGGGAACAGGTTTAGGCCTGCCAATTACAAAGCAACTGGTGGAGTTGATGGGTGGTAACATTGAGGTGGAGAGTACCTATGGTAAGGGAACGGTCTTCAGTTTTGAATTAAGGTTTGATAAATCGGTAGGGCAGCAGGAAGAAAATGATCCCCAAAAAATAGTGGATATTAGTGTTCTTTATGTTGATGATAATCAGCTGAATAGGGAGCTGTTTTTTGATTTGGTAAATGATGCGAACACTGGTGTAGTAGTAGAACTTGCTGAAGATGCTAAGTCGGCGCTTAAATTTCTAGAATCTAATAAGTATGACCTAATTTTATTAGATATTCAAATGCCTAGAATTAACGGCTATGAACTATCAGGATTAATAAGGGATAAACTTGGAATATCAAAAGAGGAAACACCCATATTCGCGTTAACGGCCTATACACCTGAAGATATAGATGAAAGATGTAAAAAAGCTGGAATGAATGGTTTTTTGTCCAAACCTATCGACCTAGAAGAATTGAACAAGC
>JABJPZ010000128.1 GCA_018663635.1 Crocinitomicaceae bacterium | reverse complement strand
TGAAGCAGCAATAAAAGCAAATCAATTGAATGAGGATCTACTGCTTGAAATAGAATTTGCGGTGAATGACAGTACAGATTGCGTTAATGCATTAGAACAAATAGTAATGAATATAGATTCTACACAGTTGTCTGAAATAATTGTTGCGGCGCAGGATCTTTCTCGAAATGCAACGAAATTAATAGGAGGCTTTGGATTGCCAGATTTTAAATCTGACCCGATGATATATACCAAAGGAAATCTAGCGATTGCTATTATAACGAACTGTCTTTTAATCCTATCTTCCGAGTTGGGAAAGAAGGAGTCTACAAATGGAATTAACCTTGAGATCAAGGAACATTCAGGGTTTATTGAATTAATATTTTCAGCAAAAGATCTTTGCAGAGACACTGCAAAAGTGGTTACAGATAACCTAACTCAGCTAATTGGAAGTGAGCACCCTACCATTCTCGTTGAGGCAATGAGTGAAGATGTAAGTGTACAGTTGAAAACACTAAATGCAAAATCTTGATACCGATTCAAAACGATTTATCTCTAACAATCTGTGCTACCGTATTATTCAAAAAAAGGGCATAATTTAAAGAGAAAAATTGTCGCACTTAATTAACTTAAATTAATGGAATTCTAATTTGAATCGTGACTATACACAACAAAATTTAGATTTTGCTAAAAATATTTCTGACATCTGTGATAAATCAGCTACTGCTAAATTTTAATTTAGATTGTCTGCCGTTACCGTCAGCACAGCTACAATCCATCACTGTTGATGGTATTTGCTTAAATACGTAAATAATATCCGAAATATAGATCCCGTGCCGCTCTGCTAATAATTTCTAAATTTACTCCATCATAAAAATCCCTAATTAAATAGTGATATTTACTACTTTGCGAAGTAATTATTACGTAAAAGAAAAACCAATGAAATTAACGGCACAAGAATTATATAGCGAATCTGGAAAAGAAGGAGTAATCCTAGAACTAAAAGGCAATCAAAATGTGCATATTGAGAACATCGCTGCTTTTAGTAACGGACAGACGGGAGATCTTGTTTTTGTACCCGACGAAAAGGCATTTAAGATTGCAAATACTGGAAATTGTTCTGCAATGGTAATTGATAAAAAAATAGCAGAGTTAGCAACACAAGTCGATGAGGAAACCGCCGTATTTATTAGTGCTAATATAGCCTTATCTCACGCGATACTTAAACTCAAATACCATGATCATGATTACTCACAATCTGGTTGGGACAGAATTCACCCTTCGGCGGTAATCCATGCAACCGTTACTATTCCAGAAAGTACTACCATTGGGCCTAATGTTATTATTGAAAAAGGAGTAACTATTGGAGAAGGTTGTAGTATTATGGCTAACGTCGTAATAGAACACAATGCCGTTATTGGGAATAACGTTCGGATTCATCCTTCCACTACAATCGGTTGGGATTGTGTTATTGGTAACGATTGTTTAATCCTAAGTAATACCGTGATTGGATCTGAAGGTTTTGGCTATTCCCAGGATCAATTTTTTAATCATCACCGGATTCCCCAAACAGGTAACGTTGTAATCGGTAATAAAGTAACCATTGGAGCCACAAATACTGTTGATAGAGGAACTTATGGTCCGACGACTATAGGTGACGGGACTATATTCGACAACATTTGTCATACGGCTCACAATGTTTCTATTGGCAAAAACTGTATCATCCTTTCAGGATGGTTATGTGCTGGATCAACTACGATTGGTGACAGAGTTGTTGCAAGTGGAGGCGCAATTATCCGAGATCACATCACTATATGCGATGATGTTTATCTTGTTCATCGTGCCGGCGTGTTATTTGACATCAAAGAAAAAGGCATGTACGGTGGAACGCCTATTTTGAAAATGGCCGATTACAAAGAAAATTTAAAAATTGCACAAAATCTAAAGGGCTTAGCGAAACAGATTGAAGAGCTAAAAGAATTAAACGCTTAACTTAAATCACCTTCCAAATAAGTATACGCTTTGTATGGATTGGTCACTTTAAATTGGTTGCCATCATTTAATTGAAATTGAACCTTTGATGGTAAATATATCGGTTTATTGAAAGCTACTCGTATCGATTTAAACGTGCAATTATTTTCCTTTTCTGCAACGGAAACAACGCGATTAACAGAATACCACCCATGTGCAATCGGACGCTTAAAACCTATCATTTTTGCAAACAATTTGGAAGTATGTATTGGGTTCTTATCCTGTGATAATTGAGCATATGATTTTCCAATCGATTTTTCAATCACCCACTCTTCTCGGAAGCTATCAAGGCCAAAAGTGCTAACGTTCTCTTTTCGTTTACTTGACTTTTTCGGGCTTTTTCTTTTCGCAATATAATTGCTGATGTTACGTGCTACTTCAACACCTTTTTGATAAAATATTATTTCTGCCTTTGGAAAAAGTGAGCCCTCTTTCACCGGAACATGAATGCTAGCTTTTATCTCAATTTTTTCGTCGATATTGAATTGAGCAGTCAATTGAACTTCGTTAGAAATATGAACAATCCCAGGCACAGCAATGGTAAACTCTTTATGTAACATCAAATGCAATAACGCCCGTTGTGCTACAATATAAATGTATGTTACTGGAAGTTGAGATTTAAAATTAAAATATTCCTTGTAGGCCTTCAGATTATCGACGTCAATAGTAACATTTGAAAATTCTTGACTGATTTTTATATCGTCATCGGAAATTTTAATTCCCCTTATAAAAGTCAAATAAGCTGGAAATATTAACTTACTTAACGGTGGCAAGACAGTATCACTCATTTCATTCAAAGCTAAACAGTTTTAGACATTTCTATAAAGCTAAACAGAATTATCTCCGGAAATAGGTAATTCTGCTGTCTGATTCAAATTGTTAAATTCAAAAATCTTCAAACACGTTGAATTCTATTAACTTTATAGACCATTTTAATGCAATATCAAAACAATGGTGCCGACAGTTTGCAATTAATGAGTTAATCAAAAGGAAACTTATGAGCAGTAGAAACACATTGTTAATAGTGGTAACCAGTCTTACCTACTTGATGTGCAGTAGCTCAGGAAATTCCGCAGCCTATCAGCCAGTGAAAAATCACGAAATAACTTGTTCTGAAGAAGGTTGCCAAGGAACGTATTCAGGTCCGGAATTTACAAATCTATCTGATGTTGCGCATCAATTCTCTAACCACATGGCTCGCGAGGTAGGTATTCAATTAAAGAAACTTTACGATCTTGGCAAATACAGCAAAGTCAACTTGTCTAAAATTATCATGACTACGGACGGAATGAATCAGCTGGATACTGTTACTTACACACTAAATATTCCGTTCATCAGAACCACTGATTCTTGCACAGCCTTTACCGCTTTTGACCACAGAGGAGGTTGGGGCCATCAGCTAAAAAAAGAAAAAGTATTGGAAATATTTAAATCAAAAGGTGAACTGGACTGGATTGAATTAAATACACCTGAAGGATTACAAGAGTTTTGGCTTCAATGGAAACATGAATCTAAACAGAAACATTGCCCATAAATTCGGATAGATAAACACGATAATTAATAGTACATGCACCCTGAAAATCCATTTATAAAAGATTACGATTTTGATAACCTAACAAAACATTGTCCTGAACTAAAAGAATTTGTTTTTGTAAATAAATACGGTAACACGACCATTAAATTTCATGATAAACAAGCCGTTAAAACACTTAATCAAGCTTTACTAAAAACGCATTACGGTATCGTTTGGCAAATCCCAGAAAACAACTTGTGCCCTCCAGTTCCTGGGAGACTAGACTATTTATTACACGTAGCTGACCTAGTTAAAAAAACCGACATTCATTTATTGGATATTGGTACTGGAGCCAACTTAATCTATCCGATATTGGCAACGTGTCATTTTAATTGGCATTGTACCGGGAGCGAAGTAAATGAAGATGCCTTGCTTAACGCCCAAAATATTATTAGTCAAAATTCTATTCTTCAAAAAACGACATTACGGCACCAAAAGTTCAAGAGCAACATATTAAATCACATTATTCAACCTGGTGACTTTTTCGATGTCGTTGTTTGCAATCCACCTTTTTCCAAAGATAAAGCAGAAGCGCATCGTAAAAACCAACGAAAGATTACTAATCTTGATTTGCCAGGACACGAAAAAAGAAATTTTGCAGGCACACCGAGTGAATTATGGTATAAAGGAGGTGAAGAGGCCTTTTTAAAAAAAATGGCACAAGAGAGTGCAACATATAAAGAACAAGTTCATTGGTTTACCTCTTTAATTTCAAAGAAAAAAAACTTAAAAAATATCAAACGTGCCATAAAAAAAGTACTCCCCACCGAAATAAGAGTGATTGACATAGAGCATGGAAATAAAAAGAGCAATATTATCGCCTGGACGTTCAATACATAAAACGTTTATAATCGCACATGAAACCAAATCGTTACTACGTAAATAGCCCAAGTAATGCATTAAATATTGCATATCTATGGTTTATTACAAGTCTTGTATCATGCATCTTTTTTAGCGCACTTTTAAAAGTACTTTTGTGCTATAAATAGCAGAATGAGTAAAGGAAAAGTCTCTATAGCCAGTGTTTTCAAAACGATTATCTGGCCTCGTAAAAAATTACTTTTTGTAGGCTTAATTTTAATTGTCATCAGCCGGGTTGCGAGCTTAGTTCTGCCCGGTGCTTCAAAATATTTAATGGACGACGTTATTGTCAACAAAGATTATGACGCCTTATACAACATTATTTTTTGGGTAGCTGGAGCTATTCTTATTCAAGCGATAACTTCCTTTTTACTTACTAGATTGCTGAGCGTAGAAGCTCAACGACTAATTGCACAGCTTAGAGTAAAAGTGCAACAAAAAGTACTGAGCTTACCCATTAATTTCTTTGACAATAGTAAATCCGGTGAATTGGTATCTCGAATCATGAGCGATGTAGAAGGTGTGCGAAATTTAGTAGGAACGGGATTGGTTCAATTAGTTGGCGGAACTATTACCGCTGTAATTTCCCTTTTCTTGCTGATTAAAATTAGCCCAATGATGACCGCTTATGTGCTTATTCCCGTCGCCGTTTTTGGCTTTATTGCCATGAAAGCGTTTGGATATATAAGACCTATTTTTCGAGAAAGAGGAAAAATTAATGCTGAAGTTACGGGTAGATTAACAGAAACGCTGAATGGAGTTAGGGTTGTAAAAGGTTTCAATGCAGAGAAGCAAGAGATTAAAGCATTTGAATCGGGAGTAAACAAACTGTATAACAATGTTAAAACCAGTCTAACCTCTACGGCAATCGTAACAAGCTCCGCTACTTTCTTGTTAGGATTAGCTTCTGTTGGCATCATGGGAATAGGTGGTTTTATGATAATCGAAGGAGATTTGACCTTTGGCGACTTCCTAGCTTTCACCTTATACTTAGGTTTTATGATTGCGCCGATTGTGCAAATGAGTAATATTGGCAGTCAGCTTACAGAGGGATTTGCAGGGTTAGATAGAACCGAAGAAATAATGAATATGGATTCGGAGCATGACGCAGCAAATCGAGTTAACGAATTGAAAAACATGAATGGCGACATTAAATTTGAAAATGTATCCTTCGCATATGAAGACAATAAAGAAGTACTGAAAAATATTCAAATTGATGCGCCTCAAGGCTCTGTTACAGCATTAGTGGGTTCATCTGGCTCGGGAAAAAGTACGATTGCAAGCTTAGTTTCGTCTTTTCTCACTCCCGATTCAGGAAAAATAACCATCGATGGTCACGACTTAGCTGATGTAACCTTAGCTAGTTTCAGAAAGCAATTAGGTGTTGTATTGCAAGATGATTTCTTATTTGAAGGCACTATTAGAGAGAATATTATTTTTCCGAGACCAAATGCAACGGAAGAGGCAATTCAGGAAGCTGTTAAAATTGCTTACGTTAATGAATTTACAGATCGTTTTGAATTGGGATTAGAGACAATAATAGGAGAAAGAGGTGTTAAGCTTTCCGGTGGGCAAAGGCAACGAATAGCTATTGCCAGAGCCGTTTTAGCCAATCCAAAAATACTAATCTTAGACGAAGCAACATCCAACCTCGACACGGAGAGTGAAGCCTTAATACAGGAGAGCTTATCTACTTTAATGAAAGGGCGGACCACTTTTGTAATCGCACACCGACTTAGCACTATTCGAAAAGCCGATCAGATTTTAGTAATTGAAGAAGGCGAAATATTAGAAAAAGGGAATCACGAAGAACTCATTAATTTAAAAGGGCGATATCACGAACTATTTACGTATCAAGCACGAATTTAGTTCGCGGTCTTAACCCAGTTTACCAGCAATAAATCCTGTAGTCCAAGCAGACTGGAAATTAAACCCTCCTGTAATCCCATCAATGTCCAGCACCTCGCCAGTAAAATACATCCCGGGGCATACTTTACTTTCCATAGATTTAAAATTAACGTCCTCAAGTGCCACACCTCCACACGTAACAAACTCTTCCTTAAAAGTCGTTTTTCCAGAAACTACGTACTCATCTACAAATAACAATTGAACAAGCTTATTTTTAATTTTTTTACTTAGGCTACCCCAGCGTTGATCGTCAGGAATAGCATATTTCAATAATAAAAACTTCCACAATCTGTTTGGTAAACCAAACGGGTTTGTGTTTTTAACCATTTTGGAGTTTAAATTTAGGATAACATGCTCTACTAAATTAGTGATGTCCGATTCCGTTTTTGGATGCAACCAATTGACCAGAATACTGAAATTGTAATTTTTCTCTTCTAAAATGCGGGCTCCCCATGCAGACAACTTTAAAATTGCTGGCCCACTCATACCCCAATGCGTAATAAGTAATGGTCCATCTGCTTGCAGTTTTGTTCCCGGTATTTTTACAGAAGCCGGGTTGACAACAACACCCATCAATTTAGTGATTGAATTATCAGGCATATTAAATGTAAATAAAGAGGGTACAGGAGACTCTATTCTATGACCTAAATCTGCTAACCACTGTAATCCACGCATTTTCGGCTGCCCACCTATTGCGACGATAATTTTGTTACAAAACAAAACATCTTGCTCTCGAACTGCCAGATTGTATCCCCCATTAGCTTTATCAATTTTATCTATGTGTGAATGAAGCCGTATTGTAATATTCCTCTTTTTAACTTCATGCATCAAACAATCTATAACTACCTGCGAGTCTTGAGCCTTAGGAAAGATACAATTGTCCTCTTGAGTAATCAATTGAACTCCTCTTGATTCAAACCACTCGACCGTATCTGTGGTCATAAATTGACTAAAAGCTTTCCTTAACTGGCGCTCACCTCTAGGATAATTTTTTGATAATGCATTTATATCAAAAGTGGCATGAGTAACGTTACATCTACCTCCACCTGAAATTTTCACTTTGGCCAAGGTCTTATTACTTTTTTCAAAAATGATTACATCAGCATCTGGATGGTGTTGCTTACAAGAAATCGCAGCAAAAAAGCCAGCGGCACCACCTCCAATTACGGCTATTCTTATTTTTTCTGAGCCAATCATTCCTTTAATCAAAGAAACACTATTTAATTAGGGTATGCTATCTTTACAAAAACGAAATGGAACTGTCGGAATACGAAGATTATGTTCTTGCTAAACCAAGAATAAAATAAAACTGTGAAAAAGTACCTAAAGTGGTTGATTCCGTTAGCACTTATAGTCTTCATTACCTATTACTTTTTGAAAGAAGAAGATTTCGGATCAGCAGATTTTAATCCTACAGATTTTAAACGATATGACTTAATAATCGGTGAAACGCAGCTTGAAAAAATGGATTCGATTGCTCAAAATGCCATTTCTAAATACGACTTTACGCAAACTAAAAAGTGGGTGCATGCCAAAATAATTGAAGGCGCTGACACAATACTTGGTTCAATCAGGTTAAAAGGAGATAAAATTGATCACTATGATTCGCCCATGCTTTCTTTCAGGTTAAAATATGGAAAGGGCAATCAAAAGCGAGTAATCAGTCTTCAACATCCTAAAACAAGACGATACATTTCTGAATGGATATTTCACCAAATGTTGAAATATGAAAATCTTCCTTACCTAGATTTCACATTTGCATCGGTCTATATCAACGGTAAGTTTAAGGGACTATACGCTGCAGAAGAACACTTCTCAAATCCCGGAATTGAAAAAAACTGGAAACGTCCACATGGACCGATAATGAGATTTGACGATGAATATTACTGGCCTGAAGGTTTGAACAACTTTACACGTGAATTTGACACAAAATCATATAAAGAAGCAAAAGTGAAATGCTTTAACTTCAATAAAAAAGAACGGAAGAAACGGTATTATATGCAAATATCTATGTTATTAAAGAGCTACCAACTTGGGAATTCTGAAGCCCATGAAGTTTTTGATATGGACCTGATGGCAAAATACTATGCACTAGTAGATTTAATCGGCGGCCCTCATTCTTTGCGTTGGCTAAACTGTAGGTTTTACTTCAATCCTAATTCAGGCCGTTTTGAACCTGTAGGTTTTGATTCAGATACAAAACGCAGTAATACATTGGTTAGCAAAAATCAAAGTCTAAATCCTGCACATCATGGAAAAATATTTAATGACCCTACCTTCAAAGTGTCCTATAAAAAGTACTTAAATAAATACGCCCAAGGAAGTTTTCTTGATGCATTTTATAGCACAAGAAAAGAAACGTTAACCAAATACGTTAGGGCATTTAAAAAGGAATTTGATGAAGATACTGGTTCCCAAATTCGCATACCATATATCAACCAGTGGATTATTTTAATCAACATTGTGAATATTCCGCTGATAACCTCCCTGATTATTGGGTTAATGATTGTGCTAGTAGTCTGTTACAAAATAATTAAAAGTAAGCATAACCAGAGGCAATAGATTCTGCAAAGATGAATATGGATTTGATTGGTTAAAAGTGGTATTAGATGCTTATTTTAACTAATTTTTGAAAGACGGGAAATATAGCAGTGTATTAATTTTGCTAAATTAAATGACAGCATTGCACTTATTCCACCCTGAAAATAAAATCACCGGATTGAAAAAAAACATTACTTTTTTACTGCTATTGTACGCATCTTTTGCATTTAGTCAAGAAAAGAGGCCTTATCATATATCTGGTATTCTGGCAGTAGGACCTTCTTTAGGAAAATTAAAAAATACTGGAACAGATAAATTTCGATTAGGACAGAGCTATGGTCTTGATTTACTTGCTCAAATTGGATACCTATGGAAAGAAAAACTTGATCTGTCAATAGGAGCAGGAATTGAGTGCTTCGGTCAAAAATTTTATCTCGAAAACTTCAATTATGACATGTCCTATTTTGGTGGTTATTTTCGTTCGGATTTGCAACTAATCTTTCCTTTAGAAAAAAACAAGCTTAGCCATTTAAGTATCGGTGTTGGTGGAGGAATGAACAACGCGAGTTATCTGGAATTAGAACACCACGAGCAGGATATTGACATCTATGCGCATGCCAACAAAGGCCTTCGATATTTTGTTGCTCCTCACGTCGGATTTCAACAAGAAATTAAAGGTAATCACTTTACTGTTGCAGCTACTTTTAAGAGGCACATTGCAACGGCCCCATTACTTGAAGCGCTACTAAGTGGCACAAACGCACAAGCGCAATATTCTTTTCACGGAAGCTACCTAGGTATCTATTTAAAATACGACTGGCACTTTAGAAAGAAAAACAAAATAACTAACCCTAAACCGCTAATAGCAATCTCGCCTACAAT
>JABJPZ010000127.1 GCA_018663635.1 Crocinitomicaceae bacterium | reverse complement strand
CATGGCAGAAGCAGCCAAAGCGACTCCATAAAATCCTGCTAATGCATAAGAACTCCAAATAGCACCAGCAAAAAGCAATACCGTGGGAAACGTTGAAATCATACCTGTAGCTAAACCTGCAATAATGTTTGTGCCTGCACCTGTGCTAGACTGCTGAACTATTTTTAAAATTGGTTTCTTACCTAATCCCGTATAATACTCAGTTACTGATGAAATAACTGCACCTACAATTAAACCAATGATAGTTGCTCCAAAAACACGCATAGACGAAATATCTCTGAGACCATCACCTGCTTCACCGAAAAATTTCATTTTCATGGTTTCGGGAAGCATCCACATAACCAGCACATAACATGAAATGGCCACTAAGGCAATAGAAACCCAGTTTCCTACATTTAATGCACCCATAACTTGCTTTTCTTTTGCTTCGTTACTTTTAATTTTTACGATCATTGTACCAATCATGGAAATGATAATTCCGACACCGGCTATTGCCATTGGTAAAAGAACCGGTCCAATTCCACCAAACCCACTGGCTACGATGTCTCCACCCATATCTCTGATCACATAGTTACCTAAAACCATAGCAGCCAATACCGTTGCAACATAAGAACCAAATAAATCGGCTCCCATTCCAGCGACATCACCAACATTATCACCAACATTATCCGCAATGGTAGCAGGATTACGAGGGTCATCTTCCGGAATTCCAGCTTCTACTTTCCCT
Organism: Crocinitomicaceae bacterium; assembly: GCA_018663635.1. Classification (GTDB taxonomy): domain Bacteria; phylum Bacteroidota; class Bacteroidia; order Flavobacteriales_D; family Parvicellaceae; genus UBA10066. Next base: position 3,116 of record JABJPZ010000127.1, on the reverse strand, counting down.
ACCAAATCAGCACCAACATCTGCTGCTTTCGTGTAGATTCCTCCACCTACTCTGGCAAACAAAGCAATTGACTCTGCCCCTAATGAAAACCCAGCCAGTGTTTCTAAGACAATGGTCATGTTCTCAACAGTATCCCAGGTTCCATCCATGAAAAATTGATAGAAAACAATGAAAAAAGCCGTTAAACCAAGTACTGCCAAACCAGCAACACCTAACCCCATAACTGCTCCACCACCGAAGGAGATTTTTAATGCTTTTGGCAAGCTTGTTCTTGCTGCCTGTGTCGTTCTGACATTGGTTTTTGTAGCGATTTTCATCCCAATATTACCAGCGAATGCTGAGAATAAAGCACCAAAAATAAATGCAATTACAATCAACCAGTGTGTAGTTTCAACAAAGTAAGATACTACGGCTAGCAACACACTTACGACAAGTACAAATATGAGTAATAGTCTGTACTCCGCTCGTAAAAACGCCAAGGCACCTTGGTAAATGTGGTCTGAAATTTCTTTCATTTTCCCATCACCAGCGTCTTGTTTCATAACCCAAGACTTTTTCACCAACATGTACACTAACCCAATCAGGGCAGCTGCAATTGGCATATAAATTATCATCGATTCCATCTAATTGTTCTTAAAATTTAGGTGGGCAAAAGTAGAAGATTCCCATTGATAAAACAAATTATTATAGACCTTGAAAAGAATACTCACACGAAAGTTGGTATTTGACAGCCCAAAATATGAGGTCAGCTAAAAAGTTTTTAGGCCAGATTATTTGTAAAGGACGGCCTTACAAGCTTCTATTACACGTCCTACATTAGGTAAGCTCGCTTCAATTAATGGCTTAGCAAAAGCCAACGGAGTATCCGCCTGTGAAACTCTTTTTACAGGAGCATCCAGATAATCAAACGCATATTTCTGAACGTTGTACGCTATCTCAGACGCAACACCACAAAAAGGCCACGTTTCTTCTACTACTACTATTCTGCCTGTCTTTTTCACCGATTCAACTATCGTTTGATGATCGAGTGGTCTTATTGTTCTAAGATCAATTACTTCTGCAGAAATTCCTTCCTTGCTCAATTCTTCAGCAGCACCAAATGCCTCTTTCATCATTTTATTAAAAGAAACAATAGTGACATCAGAACCTTTTCTCTTCACGTCAGCAACACCTATTGGCAACAAATACTCTCCTTCAGGCACTTCACCTTTATCACCATACATTCGTTCTGACTCTAAAAAAACAATAGGGTCATTATCCCGTATAGCTGCTTTTAGCAGGCCTTTTGCATCATAAGGGTTAGAAGGAGAAATCACTTTTAAGCCAGGTATGTTCGCATAAAAAGCTTCAAAACTCTGTGAATGTGTCGCTGCAAGCTGTCCAGCAGATCCATTCCCTCCTCGAAAAACAATGGGCACATTGTATTGCCCACCACTCATCTGCAACATTTTTGCTGCACTATTAATGATTTGATCTGCCGCCAGAATCGCGAAATTCCAGGTCATAAACTCCACAATGGGACGCAATCCATTCATAGCCGCTCCTACACCAATCCCAGCAAATCCAAGCTCCGCTATTGGCGTATCGATAACACGATCAGGTCCGAATTCATCAAGCATACCTTGAGAAACTTTGTACGCACCGTTGTATTCAGCAACTTCTTCGCCCATTAAAAAGACATTTTCGTCCCTTCTCATTTCTTCATTCATCGCCTCATTCAAGGCTTGTCTGAATTGTATTTCTCTCATCTTATCAATTTCCTTTGAATCGAAATTAGTACAATTTTATTTCGCTCGACAAAAATAGTAAAACTACTATCAAAATTGATGTTTAATTTTCACACAAAATGATTTCTCTAAATTGTTATGCATGCATAACTTATTAAACAGAATATTCTACCCTTGAATTGCTTTTTTTTTTAGCTTTGTTCACGTGAAAAAAAAGCAACTGAGTCGAGTTCGACTGAGTTTAAATCATAAATAAAAAGAATGAAATTATTAGTTTGTATCAGTAAGGCGCCTGACACCACAGCAAAAATTGCTTTTACTGATGGGAATACCAAATTTGACGAAAATGGTGTCCAATTTATCGTTAACCCATATGATGAATGGTACGCACTAGTTAGAGCTTTAGAGCTAACCGAGACTACTGGCGGAACCGTAACAACAATTACCGTTGGAACCAACAGCGATGACCCAACGATTAGAAAAGCGCTGGCTATTGGAGCAACTGATGCTGTTCGTATTGATGCAGTCCCGAAGGACGCTTATTACGTAGCAAACCAAATTGCATCTTACGCGAAGACCAATGAATATGATATTATCTTGACAGGTAAAGAAACCATTAATTACAATGGTGCTCAGGTCGGTGCAATGATTGCAGAAATATTGGATCAACCATTTGTGTCACTTGCTACCAAACTAGATGTGCAAGGAAATGCCGCAACTTTAGAAAGAGATGTTTCAGGCGGTGTAGAAGTAGTGGAAGTAAACACGCCCTTTGTTCTTTCAGCAGCTAAAGGCATGTCCGAGCAACGGATACCAAATATGCGGGGAATCATGGCTGCAAGAACCAAGCCTCTCCATGTAATTGAACCTGTAGCATCAGAAGAGCTTACTAGCGTGGTGTCGTATTCGATGCCAGATGCCAAAGCCGCTTGTAAGTATGTGGACGCAGAGAATGCAGAAGAGCTCATAAATTTATTACACACCGAAGCAAAAGTTATTTAAGTTATGTCAGTATTAGTATTTGTAGAATCCAAAAATGGCAAGGCAGTTAAGGCCGGTTTAGAAGCAATCTCATATGGTAAAAGGATTGGAGACACGTCTGTGATCACATATGGGAGTACTTCATCAGAAGATTTAGCAGCAATGGGCAAATATGGTGCCTCAAAGGTTCTTGTTTGCAGAAGTATTAATGATGTAAATGACCAACAATTAACTAAATTAATTGCAGCTGCGGTTGACGATACAGGTGCTGAAACGATTGTTTTAGCTCAAGACCCAACTGGAAAAGCAATTGGTCCTCGAGTGGCAGCAAGATTAGGTGCCGGTCATGTTTCAAGTGCAGTTGACATTCCTGACACATCCAATGGGTTTGTTGTAAAGACAAATGTG
>JABJPZ010000126.1 GCA_018663635.1 Crocinitomicaceae bacterium | reverse complement strand
TAGCCGGAGATTCAGGTCAGCCGACAAAATACTATTATTAAGTAAATTTTACCTATTCAATCAAAACAGGAAGTAAAATTGGACTGCAGTTTTTACCTGAAAGTTGAATTATATATTTACCGGCTGAAAACGGGTTGGTATTCAATGTTATTTGATTTCTATTCTTGAAATTCTGAAGAAATTCAACTTGACCAAGCATATTCATACATTTTATCTGCGTAAATCTATTCTCTGATCCTAAAATAATGGTGACTAAATCTCTAGCCGGATTAGGAAATACCTTAACTGTGGGGGTAACCGCCTGATTGATAGACACAAAAGAGTTAATAATTGTGGTATCATTCAATTGGCAGCCATTACTGTCAGTAATAATAGCAACATAAGTGCCTGGACATAACCCAGTAATCTGATTAGTACTACCTAAACTGGGAATCCATGAATAGGAATATGGATGTGTTCCTCCAATTGGAAATGTTGTAATTTCTCCTTGGCATGCCCCTAATGTGTCTTGTGCAATTATATTCGTGGTGAGCAATTGATCTGGACTGGTAATGGTTATAATCGGACTTTCATTAATACACCCAAGGGAGTCACTAACTTGTGCCTGATAAACACCTGGGGGAAGCTCGAAAATTGAGCTTGTGCTGTCTCCTGTGTTCCAGTCATATTCATATGGGCCTATTCCTCCTTGAACAATTAGGGAAATACTTGCAGCAGAATCCTTATGACATAAAGAACTAGTCTGTGTGAAGGTCACTAATAAAGTATCTGGGACCGTGATTAGAAAGGAGTCGGATTCAGTACATCCTCTAATACTGTCTAATAAATCCACGTAGTATAAACCAGCATCAAGAGAATCAATTAACGATACGCTGTCCATATTGTCCCATGAAATTACTGTGTTTCCTTCATTGCTCAAAAAAAGTTCAATTGCACCGTCAGGGATGGGAGAAGAAGCGCAAGAAATGTTATGAATGTATGCTGAATCTAAAACTGGCGACGGCTCTGGAATAAGTACTGAATCTAATGTAATACAACCATCTGTATGGATAATTGTTATAAAATGCCACCCAGACCATAACCCAGTAGCCGTTTTAGTAGAATCGCCATTGCTCCAATCAAAAACACAACCGCTAAACATGCATGGGCAACCAGAGGAGTTAACGGTAACCTGTGATGTGCTGTCTCCAGGGCAAATCAATGGAGGAGCCCCACTAAATGTAATAATGTAAGGATCATTAATGGTAAAGGATTGATTCTCATAACATCCTAAAGAGTCGACAACAACGACATTGTATACACCTGGTGTTAACGTTCCAATAGAGTCATTGATTGAACCAGTAGACCAATTGTAGTTATAGGGTGGTGTACCACCAGTTGGCATAACAGATGCCGCACCGTCGTTAAACCCATTACAGCTGATATTATAGACACTTAAATTAAGGTTTAATGTTCCGCAATCATACGCTAATGAGGTGTAGGCACCATCAAAGTGTGTACCCATATATCCACCCCAAGCAATTCCAACGCCAGGAATTGGATAAGCAGTTTCGAGTCGATTCACTTTAAACCCATTTGCACCCATCGGATTAATACTATCTGCTCTAAAGGCATATACAATATCAATATAACCATTGCTATCTAAGTCGCACAAGAGCGGAGTTGAGCCCAAATTAACACCGCCTTGAGCTATGCTTATTGGCGATACTTGATTCAATTGGAAGTCTATACTGAGAAGTTTGTGCTCGTAATAGGCTCCAGTTTGATAATTGAGAGAAACAATTACTTCATCTCTACCATTCAAATCTAAGTCTAATGCATTTGCCGAAGAAAAATGAAGATCCGAAATACTGTCTTTCCATCGAACCTCTCCGGTCGCACCGTCAATCATCACTTGATAATAGTCAAAAAATGTAGGGGCTGAGCCCTTTGCTAAAACAGCAAAAACATCGTTACTAATATCGCCAATAAAATTACCGATTACAGGTGCAGCACTAGCTTCAGTTCCATTATTCTGAACCTCCCACAAAACATTGAAGCTACCACCCTCTATAGCACTTATAGTACCATTATATCCTTGAATAATAATGTCTAATTTTCCATCGTGGTTAATATCAGAAACACTAGGCGGTGCGATAAAGCCTTTTTCACTATCAGATGCTAAAACAACAGCTCCGCCAATATCGTTCATCATTAAGTCAGTGAGTGCAACTTTATAAAAATGACCACCTTCATTTTCACCTCCTGAACCAAATAAAACATCCAAAACGCCGGTTCCTTCAATATCCACAACAACGGCAGAACAATAAGTTTCTTCACCATCAGGCATTGTGTCTCGTGCGAGTACATCCCCAGTTAATGCATCAATCACGAGTAACATCCCAGGATCTCGCAGGGTGTCCCATGCCGGTAAGCTATGGTTACCACCATTAGCTACTAGTAAGTCCATAAAACCATCTGAATTTTGATCTGGAATGAATTGTGGCGAATAAAAATTAAACCAGCCACTATCTACAGCTTCGGATGGAGGATGTGGAAAGAACTCCCACAACATGGATCCTGTTGCACCATCAATGGCATAGAATTCAGCATATCTTCCACCAATAAAAACATCTTTTACATTATCACCAGTAATATCTAAAAATTGAGCACTCCCGAACATTTCTTCTTGTGTGGGAAAATTCCACAATTGACTTCCTGATGCACCGTCTAAAGCAACAACACCCCTAGATTCAGGACTCCCATCCAAGCCACCACCAATTACAATGTCAAGAATATTATCACCATTTAGATCAACAGGTCTTGGTGAAGAAAAAGTAGTTGAAGTATCTAAATGTTCAATCCAAGTAGGTATTTGGCTTATTCCATGAACGGTAGATAGAACAATGAAAAAAGTAAACAGGTAATGTAATTGCATAATTCATGTTATTGAGGTGTAAATTACACTTTAAGTCTTAAATAGGAAAGAAATTAGAAGATAGAACTGCTTATTTTTAAGCTAAATTATATGAGCGTTTACTTGAGATTTTATTTGAATCTTTATCTTAGACCGAATGTATGACGAACAATTTAGAGGCCATTAGATCATCAAATCACATCCTGAAGCAAATACGCTTCAGCTATTTCCTACTATTCCTTGGGTCTATCTCTTGGATCCCAATATGTAGTCAGCAAGAATTAATTCCTGAAATTATTCTTTTAGGAATTGCTCAAGACGGCGGCTATCCTCATATAGGATGCGAGAGAATATGTTGCAATCTGACTCTTGACAACGACACCACAAGAAAATGGGTTGTTTCAATAGCCGCGATAGACCCTGTGGTGAAAAAATGGTGGTTATTTGAAGCCACGCCAGACATGACTGAACAACTTCAGCTATTTAAAGAATTGACCAAGGGACAATATCCCTATTTACCTGCGGGAATTTTTATTACGCATGCACACATGGGGCATTATACGGGGTTAATGGAGCTTGGCAGAGAAGCCCTGGGTGCTAAAGGCGTTAAGGTGCACGTTATGCCAAAGATGGCGAACTATTTAAGATCGAATGGACCTTGGAGCCAACTGGTAAATTTGAAAAACATATCACTAATTGAAGAGAAATTTGATAGTGCCGCTGTTTTGTCGGCGCGCATAAAGGTGATTCCGTTGCAAGTACCCCATCGTGATGAATTTTCAGAGACTGCGGGATTTCGAATAAAAACTTCAGCACTTGATTACTTATTTGTTCCAGATATTGACAAATGGTCCAAGTGGGATAGGGGACTAGTTAATGAATTGAACAATGTTGATGTGGCATTCCTTGATGGAACTTTTTTGTCAATTACTGAGCTCCCTTTTAGAAACATCAAAACAATTCCCCACCCTTTAATTTCAGAGACGATAAAGATACTAGAAAATGAAGCGGACTCTATAAAAAACAAAGTTGTATTCATTCATTTTAACCACACCAATAAACTCATGTGGGATCTACCTTCGCAACTAAAAATGATGAAAATTGGATATCGAATTGGGCGGCAAGGAATTCGTTATTAACTGTTAAATGAAAAAAGAGCTAATAATCTAGTGGAAATGTATATCTACCGCCAGTCTTTGCAATTAAACCACCTGTTGTAAGATCATAAATATGTCCTTGATAACGCTTTTTACCTGTTTTCCCACCGTGAAATCTAAAGATATGCAACTCAAATCCAGCTTTCCTAGCATAATCATTCCAGGGACTATTAAAGTAAAAGAACACGGTCCAGTCTTCTGGTTTACCTTTTAATTTATCATCCTTAGCCGCATTAATAATGGTGCTATACGACACCAAGTTGCAATCTCGATCTTTATATAGTTTAATCGGCTGATTGAATCTCGGATGAATAGGTTCTCCTTCTGTATTTAATTCTATGGTTATCTGAGTACTTAAATTTTCCGTATTTCCGTATTTAATAATATAATAATATCGATACGATGCTATTTTATTGCTGTCTACAAGATCATTCCACCGTTTGAACCGACCCTCACTATGAACAATTTGCGCATCTTTAATGTCCATTGTGATACTCTTAGTATAAAAGCAGCTGTCAAAATGAGATTGTATAATAGAATCTGCTGTTTTTTCCCAGTTTCGCAAATAATGTATTAAAGTGGCTTGACCAATAGCAAATTGACTAAGGCAAAATAAAAAACAAAACATGAGCAGCTTGAACATTGATATAAATATATAGTACTTTTCTTGATTTAAGTGTATTAAATCTATTATTACAAGGATGAATGCAATTGAATATTCAGAAATTAGTCGATTAGCGATTAAATTGAAACCATCGGCCGAACGAATGGTTAAGAAATCTCACCCTTGGATTTTTGCTGACAGCATCATCAAACAAAGCTCTTCTGGAAAAGCGGGTGATGTTGCCGTAGTTTTTGATACTAAAACAAATAAATTTTTAGCTTGTGGATTATTCGATCCTGATTCTCCGATTAAAGTCAAATTATTACAATTTCACGAACCTAAAGAAATTAACACCTGGTTTTTCAGAGCTAAAATTAACGCCGCATATACGCTACGACAAACCGAACTATACCGAGGAACAGACAGTTATCGATTGATTTTTGGAGAGAACGACGGGTTACCAGGATTAATAGCGGATGTTTATGCAGATGTCCTTGTTTTAAAGTTATATAGCCTGATCTGGCTGCCCTATATATCAGAGATTATCGAAATTTTAGCTGAGATTACTTCTTCCAACGCAATCGTTCTTAGAACAAGTAGGATAACCAAAAAAGGATTCGAGAAAGTTGGATTAAATAACGGGCAAATAGTTTTTGGTGTGCTTGATTCTAATGTCGTTTTGTTCAAAGAGCATTTTTTAAATTTTGAAGCTGACGTAATTAATGGCCATAAAACAGGTTATTTTTTAGACCACCGCCACAACAGAAAAAAGGTGGGTAAAATAGCAAAAGATAAACATGTTCTTGATGTGTTTAGTTATGCAGGCGGATTTAGTATTCATGCTTTAATGGGGGGCGCTAAAAGTGTAACCAGTATTGACATCAGTAGAAAGGCCTTAGAATTTGCGAAGAGAAATGCTGAAATAAATGACATTTTCGATAACAAACGGCACCGTATCATGGTTTCAGATGCCTTCGAAGCCCTACATACCCTCATTAACGAAAATAAAAAGTATAATTTGGTTGTTATTGATCCGCCATCATTTGCAAAAAGCAAATTAGAGATGAAAAAGGCAATAACTCAGTACCAGCAATTAGTAATTTTAGGAGAAAAGCTTACTGCTCGTAACGGCCACCTTGTATTAGCCTCTTGTTCTTCAAGAATTAAAGCCAATGATTTTTTTCTTTTAACCCATCAATGTTTACTAAAAACAGAAAGAACCTTCGAAATTCAGGAGCAAACACAACATGATTTCGACCATCCAATAGGGTTTCCTGAAGGAGCTTATCTGAAGTGTATTTATTATCGGTTTTACGACTAACAAGCCTAACCCAATAATTCATTATTTTCCTCATTGATATCTTGAAGCTCCGCGTCTGCCAAGGCCCCAATTTTCTCTTGTTTTTTCAATAAGTTTTTTTGATACCGCCCCTGAACGATATCAACCAAGACTAGAATTACAATTACAAAGTAAAAAGTTGTTTTTGACATGGCTTCTATATCATTACCACCAATAACAATATTAGATTTTTCACCACCATCAGTAATTAACATAATACCAACAATTAAAAGAATGAATAACCCCAGAACTTCATATAATTTGTTTTTTTCCAAAAACCGGGCAACTGTCCCCGACAACCAAATCATTAATAGACCGCCTAGCACGATGGCAATAGACATAATCGTATAATTGTCACATAACGCCATAGCACTAAGAATAGAGTCTATAGAAAAGACTACGTTCATCACAACAATCCAAATAATTAATGTGTTCACCTTCGTCTTTTTTTGATGTAAATCATCACTTTTATGCAGCAACATCATGTGCCAGATTTCTTTTATGGCCGTATAAATAATAAAAATCCCGCCAGCAAGAAAAATCAGTCCATGAAGATTCAGTTTCATTTCAAACCAACCTGAATCAACATCCAATATCGACAGGTCAAAAAAGTCTTCTAAGGATTTAAATGCGAGAAGTAATCCTACTCTAAGAAAAATAGCAATACCAATTCCCATTGATCTAACAAATTGCTGCTTATCACTTGGAGCTCTTTTAGACTCGAGCGAGATATAAAGTAAGTTGTCAAATCCGAGTACAGCCTGGAGCAATATTAACATGAACAACGTAAGGGCATTATCAAGCGTAAACAATTCTACCATAAATCAACAATCATTATTCTGTCAAAAGTAATAGATGTTTAAACAAATCGAAGTGAATGTTGAATGAATTCATTGGAATTTTAAAAAAAAAGAAATGGAGTGAGAATAATTACTTTATTTTAAAATTAATTTATCAAAAGTCACTTTCTCGTTAGCGAATGTTTTAAAGACATACATTCCTTTGGGTAAATGGCTAAAATTGATACTGGATGAACCTCTGAGGGTTTCCTTATGAACTAACCTTCCATTTGCATCAAGTAATTCTACTTCTGTTGTCAAATATTCTTCAGCAATAAGCCTAACCACACCAGTAGTGGGATTTGGAGAGAACGATATTTGATTATTAAATTGAACAGCTTGAATTGGCGAAAAGGTCTGCGCACCATCAAAGTCAACTTGCTTTAAACGATAGTAGGAGACTCCATGTAAAGGTTGATTATCAGTGCTTGTATAATTCTTTTCATTTACACTTGTGCCTGCACCTGAAATTTGAGCAATAGAATGCCAGTTCATTCCGTTTTCTGACCTTTGAATTTCAAAGAAATTATTATTTGTTTCTGACATCGTTGTCCAATTTAAATCAACTTTATTAAATCGGTGATCTGGAATGGCATCAAAGTAAAGAAGCTCGATAGGGAATGGGTTAGTTATCACAATTAAAGTAGTTACATCATTACTTTTACAACCTGTAACCATATTTGTAGTTTCTAAATTGTATGTAGTTGTTGCTGTAGCATGCATTAATGGTTCGATAACGGTGGGGTCTGAAAGCGCTCCTGCTGGTGTCCAAGAGAAATTATAGTCACTTATATCTACACCAACATCACAAGTCTGAAAACGCGTTAAAGGTCTATTACTACTCGTTGAAAATGAAGTAGCATTGCAAGCTATTACACCATCACTTCTATAGTAAAGCGAAGAAACAAAACTGGTCGTTTCTAAAGATGCTAGCGAGTTGTATGTATATCCTGCAGATAAGTTATTAAAACAAATCTCTATCACAATATTAGAAGTACCATCCCATTCGTAAGCAGTCGTAAGTGTATGCATATTCCACCCCGTGGCAATAGTGACCACCTGTGGAGCAAAAACGGTTGACAATCCAGTTTCCCATCCAGTAAGCGCCGTGGAATTTGTGACGCCCATTCTGATTGTATAATCATGATATGTCGTTGTTCCGTTTACTTGTGTTATTTCCCAACCAATTTCTGTTATTTTACCTCCAGAAAAGCCCATAGCAGCCATGTC
>JABJPZ010000125.1 GCA_018663635.1 Crocinitomicaceae bacterium | reverse complement strand
TGGTGCGATGTTTCCTAGATTTACATTCGCCCCAAACAGATTGATGAACCAAACTTGTTGCTTTTTCCCAGGTGCTTCCCAAAGAATTTTATCGGCGTCAATTTTTGCAATTATTTTATTAATTAAAATCGTATGCGGTGAACCGTTCGGTCTAAAGATTCCTACGGATCCACTCTCGCGACCTTCGGCAATAACTTTCCACGAGCCTGCTTCCAGCTCGTTTTGCATCATTTTAATCCATTTTCCAGGGCTGATTAAGATGCCTTGCTCTTTTGAACCTACCTCACTGAGCACTGTTTTCGTTTTCGCCAATTTAGAAATATAGTCGCATTTTTCTTTGTGATCTAAGACAATTGACCCGTCAGATACTTCGCACATTTCTAAATGGTATTGGTCTAGAAATTTTCTAAAATCTCCGAATTTTTTCCTGGCAATAAAGGCTTCAAATAGTGTGCCTCCAGGATAAACTTCTATGTTAGCGGATTGATAAAGTTTTATTTTTTCGGCAAGATTGTTCGTGACAAATGAAGTTCCAAATCCAAGTTTAAGCAAATCGATTTGTTCTTTTGAACTGCTTATAAGGTCTTCGGCTTGGCGCAAGCTTAAACCCTTGTCCATCACCATGGTGAGGCCCTTTTCTCTCGGCTTTTCTGGACGTTTTGGGATGTGTGTTAATTTAAAATTCATGCTAGTTTTTGAATGATTCAATCAGTTTTAATACCTCATTGAAATTCTTTGCTTCAGGAAAATAGTTGAATAATTTTTCATGCGCATCGTAATTCTTGGTAAGTGCTGCTTGAAGCTGGTCTTGGGCTTTTTTATCATTACCAACTTGCAGCAAATAAGCAACAAGTCGGTACATTAATTCTTCGTTGTTCTTGTTGATACTTAATGCGTGGTGAATGACTTCAGTCGCTTTTTCAATTGAATCGATTTCGGCGAGCACGTTGCTTAAGTCAAGCCAGGCATCTATGTTTTCCGGTTCAATATCAACTACTTTTTGGTAGCAGTTTAGTGCCTCATCGTAGCGGTCTAGTTTTTCAAATGCTTCACCAAGTACATGCCAATATTCTGCATTTTTTTCGTCGAGCTGAATGGCATTTAAAAGGAGATCAACACTTTCTGTGGTTTTCTCCATTCTGTCTTTTACAATGGCTTTGCCGAACCAAGCATCACTCAATTCCGAATCTAACTCAATTGCTTTGTTGTAATGCGTAAGTGCTTTTTCGTTGTTGTTTAATTTTTCAAAGCATTCGGCGATGTACACATGGGTGATCGCCTGAGGAGTTTCGTAGTCAAATGTTTTGAGATAAAGAGATACGGCCTCATCGTATTGTTCCAATTGAACATGACAATTAGCCTGATTGAAATAAGCCGATGAAAAACCTTCTTTAATCACTACGCAATAATCATAGGAGGTGATGGCTTGATCGTATTTTTCCATACGGCTAAAGGCATTTCCCATAATGTACCAGGCTGTAAAAGAATAGGGGTGACTGTCTAAGAATTCTTTGCAAAATGAAACACACGCTTCTAGTTTGTTTCCTTGTTCATAACAGTAACCTATTTCATATAACGAGCCTTCATTGTCAGGATTTATGCTCAAGGCGTTTTTTAAGGCCTTAATCGCTTGGTCATAATTCTCTATGTTTTCATATTCAAAAGCCAAATCCAAATACAACTCGTCCAAAGTTTCTGGATCAGCTAGATCAATGGCAATTAAATAATTCTTGATGGCCTCTTCGTGCTTGTGTTCTTGGCTAAATAAGCTCGCTCTTGTTAAATAAATTTCATCATTTTCAGGGTCAAGTGCTTCGGCATGATTGAGTAACTCGTGACCTGATCGGATTCGACCTGTGGATGTGTGGAGCTGGGCTTTCCTTAAAATAATGATGGCAGAGCTCGGATGTTGAGAGATTCCAATTTCAAGTGCTTTGAGCGCCAAACTTAAATTGCCATCTTCAAGATAGTGTTCCGCGAGGTATTCAAATACATCTACGTCGAAGAAGTAAGACTCGTTCTTTTTGAGCATTTCTTCAAAACGTTCGACATGACCATTGTAATCCTCCTCAAAAAAACTTCCCTGTTCCTCGTACATAGGCTCCAACTCTTAATACAAAGATAGCAATATTACCTTGTTAAACATGCGAAAATGATTAGCTTATTCACAAAGAAACTAACAGTATTTTGTGCAATTTTATTCTATTTGTTTTCAACTATATTTTTGTCTTTACTAAAGGGCTAGAATAGTATATTTGTCCCAACTTATTTAATATTCAATGACATTAATTAAATCAATTTCAGGCATCCGGGGAACTATCGGCGGTGCTGTTGGTGAAGGGTTGACTCCCTTAGATGCAGTAAAATTTTCAGCAGCGTACGGTACCTGGCTGAAGACTCATTCTGCTAAAAACAAAGTGAAAGTAGTCGTTGGCCGAGACGCAAGAATATCTGGACCAATGCTTAATCAGCTTGTTACAGCTACATTGCAAGGTCTTGGTATTGATGTAATTGATGTTGGTTTGTCTACTACGCCAACGGTGGAAGTGGCTGTGCCTATGGAAGCAGCAGATGGGGGTATCATTTTAACGGCTAGCCACAATCCAAAAGAGTGGAATGCATTGAAGTTGCTAAATGATAAAGGAGAATTTATTTCGGCGGAAGAGGGTGCAATTGTATTGGAAAACGCGGAAAGCGATCGTTATTCTTTTGTAGATGTAGACGAATTAGGCTTGTTAGAGGAAAATGATACTTACATGCAAAAGCACATAGATGC
>JABJPZ010000124.1 GCA_018663635.1 Crocinitomicaceae bacterium | reverse complement strand
CCATACAGAGCCGCTTTTCACAAACGATAATTTTAAAAATAACGGACTTCAGTTAGATTCAACATTAAATGATTTTGGCCGAATGCTCATTACAAGCAATCCCAAAGATTCCTTAAAATTTAAAGTCCCGACACTGCGGAACATTGAGTTCTCTGCGCCTTATATGCACGATGGCCGTTTTAAAAAATTATCACAAGTGATTAATCATTATGTAGATAGCTTTAACGCACCAAACTTATCCGATCGGATTGTACTCTCTGATACCGCAAAAGCTGATCTAATTGCCTTCTTATTTACTTTGAGCGATAAGCAATTCTTATTTAACAGTGAATTCGCATATCCACGAGAATAAAACTCTTCTAATTGATAGTGAAAACATTATTTATTGAAAAGCTGCAAGTTTATGGCACATTTGCCTTCTAACAAGAATAAAATTGATTGTCCCATTTAAAGGATCGTCATCGTTATATTAGTAACAAATTAAATCCCTAAAAATGAAAACAGTTGTATTAATTACCTCATTATTTATTTGTAGTTTCTCATTGGTAGCGCAAGGACCTGCTGTTACTTCATGGTTGCAGAATACCTCAATAACCGGAACCTATTACATGGCAGGTAACTCTACTCCTGTTGGGAATTCTATCCTTGTGAATTGTCAGGAAGTTGCATACAGCACAACGTACGTATATGTAACTACGGAAGGAGTTCCGTCTTATCCAACAGGCCCATTTCTAGACGGCAATCCTTCTCAAGCTTCTGCCCAAGGACAGATTTATCGCTTTCCACTCAGTCCTCAAGCCAACACTGGAACTCCTACGGCAACTACACCTGGTAGTGTAGGTATATTTATTAATGGAGTTTCTTTGTATGATTATAGAGATGGAGTTGCTTGGAATCCGTCAACAAGTGCCTTATGCGGTGGACCAGGCAATCCCCCTTGTCCAGGTGGAATGGGTGCGGTAATGGATTGGAATCGAGATGCAATACCTGCGGAAATGGACGGGTTTGATTGTTCAAAAGGTCATCCTGCAATGGGTAATTATCACCATCATCAAAATCCATCTGCGTTCAACTTGGACATTAATGTAGTTTCAAGTATTTGCAATTTATATGATGCAGATGGACTCTATGGAATAGACAGTACTCAACACTCACCATTAATAGGGTTTGCTTACGATGGTTATCCCATTTATGGTGCATATGGATTTCAAAATTCAGATGGTTCAGGTGGGGTTAAACGAATCTTGTCTGGATACCAATTAAGAAGCATTACCAATAGAACACACTTGGCGGACGGCACAGATGTTGACGACGGACCATCAGTAAGTGCCACCTACTTTTTAGGTTATTTTCGAGAAGACTACGAATACAATGATCACGTTGGTCAGGATGAATACTTAGACGAGCACAATGGGAGATTCTGCATTACTCCAGAATACCCTGCTGGCACATACGCCTATTTTTGTACCGTTGATGAGAACTGGAATTCAGCCTACCCATATGCAGTAGGTCCTACTTTTTACGGTATTTATTCTAACGCTGCCGTTCCTTCCATACCCGGAGGAACAACTGTATATACCGCACCAACAGCCATTTCCCAAAATAACTTTGCAGATACCGATTTTTCAATCTATCCCAATCCAGCTGCGGACTTGATTGCTGTTCAAGTTAATGGCCTAGTAGGAGGTAAATTGAAAGTAGAATTGATAGATATATCAGGGCGATTAGTTCGCCAAACTATCATAAATGCAGGACAAACTATTGCTCATTTCGATACACAAACATTATATACTGGAGTTTACTTTGTGCGCATTACTGATAGGAACAAGGTACACAGTAAAAAAATAGAAATTCAACGAAATTAACCTCTAAAAGCTTTTTATTTCATGCAAAAGTATTTCCTGAATTAATCTTGATTTGAATAGAAGCTTTCTGTATTATCGTCTGCAACGATTCGTATATAAAAAGTATATTGAATACAATTACTTCGAATTATGAATAGAAAAGGATTTTTACAATCATTACTTGGGGCTTCGGCTTTTGCTTCAATTCCTTATGCTTCTTATGGCAAAAGTGGTCCATCAATAAACGAATTACTTGACAGAATTTCCTTACCAACCTCTGGCAATCTATTTGGATTCAGTGCCGAGCCCATCAGTAAAGTGAAAATTGGCATAATTGGACTTGGAAACCGAGGAACAACTCTAATTGAAATGTTTCAATGGTTGGTAGAGCAAGATAGAGCGGAAATTGTTGCATTATCCGATTTAGAAGAAAAAAAGGTGATTCGTGCTAAAGAAAAAATTGGCCTTTGGCAAAAGGTAATTCCAAAAATATATTCAGGAGAAGCAACAGAATGGAAAAATTTAGCCCAACAAGACAATATTGATCTCATCATAATTGCAACACCATGGGAGATGCATGCACCTATGGCCATTTATGGAATGGAAAACAATAAACACGTTGCTACCGAGGTCCCTATAGCTTATACGCTAAGTGAGTGCTGGAAAATAATTCAGACCGCTGAGCGAACGAGAAAGCATTGTATTATGTTGGAAAATTGTTGCTATAACGAAGAAGAACTTTTTGTACTCAACATGATTGAGCATGG
The DNA here is from genome assembly GCA_018663635.1 of Crocinitomicaceae bacterium. Classification (GTDB taxonomy): domain Bacteria; phylum Bacteroidota; class Bacteroidia; order Flavobacteriales_D; family Parvicellaceae; genus UBA10066. The sequence goes on along the minus strand of JABJPZ010000124.1, from coordinate 3,446 downwards.
TGTGTTCGGCGATTTAACACACGTTGAAGGTGCTTATCTGCATGACCTTCGAGCCCATATGTTAAGCTCAGATTATTATCAAGACCAATGGCGACTTAAGCACCACATATCACGAGACGGCAACTTTTATACAACTCATGGATTAGGCCCTCTAAGTTTTTACTTAAACATAGGGCGAGGAGATAATTTTGAACACCTGACCTCCATGAGCTCACGCGAATTGAATCTAAGTCGTACCGCAAAAAATAATGGTTCAAAGTATCTTGATTTCAAATGCGGTGACATGAATAACACATTAATTAAGACATCTCTAGGCAAATCAATACTATTACAATTTGACGTTCATACCGGCAGACCATATTCTAGAATAAATAAAGTAGTAGGAACAAAAGCTGTCCATGATGGTTATCCCAGTCGATTGTTTATCGACTCAGAAAAGCCTGTGTTTTGGGGACACAATTGGTTATCTGAAAGTGAATATGATAAATATCGGGAAAAATATACCCACCCTATAATCCAGGAATTGAAAGAGAAAAGTCAAGAATTCAAGCAAGGGCATGGCGGTATGGACTTCATTATGATTTACCGATTAATCACCTGCCTTAATCTTGGGCTACCTCTTGATATTAATGTTTATGATGGTGTAATGTGGAGCGCCATTACTCCACTATCCGAATTATCTGTCTCGGAGAAGAGCCAATCCGTTTCTGTACCTGATTTTACCGGAGGCAAATGGCAAACGAGCAAGGATCTTGGTATCATGAGGAAAATTTAATCTATTAGATTCTTTACTGTTTTTCATCATAAAACAGCACACATCTACAAAAGATAGAATTGCAATACAGAATCAAACCGATTCAATCAGAGCTACTAAGTGTCTAATGTATTATTCCTTCAATACTTTTCTTGTTATATTCATCAGATGAAGCAGCTTCTTTTGTTTTTCTCTATGTATTGCGCTGTAGCTCTTGGGCAAGTATCTACTCCTATCGATTCTCTAGAATTGATTATTAATGCACCGGAAAATGATTCAGTATTGTGTCATGCTATGTACTTAAAGGGAAGAATAATAGAAAAATCAAATCCATCTGAGGCTTTGGAGCTTTATGAAAAAAGTTTGCATTTATCCCAAAAAAATGAGTTTCAAGAACTAGAAGTTCTTTCTCTCAATTATTTAGGAGTGCTCTGTTATAATATTGGTGCGGATGATCAAGCCTGTGCTTATTACAAAGAAGTCATTAAACGAACACAGCAATACAATAATTATTTCGATGTCAATTGTCGGGCACTTTCAAATCTCGGTCTTATCTATCATAAAAATGAAGAATACGAACAAGAATACCAATGTTATAAAACAGCGATTCAGCAGATTAAAGAGAAGAAAATCGATCTTAAACTAACTGCTTTTTACCACAATATTGCCTACATCCATATTGGTCAATTACAATTAGATAGTGCACTCTTTTATTTTGATCTGACCCACAGTATCGATCACCGGACTCTACTTGAAATGGCGGAATCAGATACCATTTCTGCACTTCAACGAAAAAATGATTTTGCCTATACGCTTGCTGGAGTGGGATTAGTCTATCAAAAAAGAAAAGAATATGACGTGGCTTTCAATTTTTTGCGAGCCGCTTTAAATCTGAGACATGACGTGGGTTATAAAAGAGAAATAGCTAAAACACACAATCAGCTTGGCGTTCTTCTTAGAGAGCAAAACAGGGCGTCATTAGCATTAAAATACTTTCGAGAAAGTGGTATAAGTGCTGAAAAACTCCAGCTACACGAGGAAATTACGGTCTACGCTAAAAATCAGTATGAAATATATAAAAGCTGGAACAAACATGATTCTGCATTGAAATACTATGAAATCTATTTTAACTCAGTTGAAAAAATAAAACAAAAAGAGACCGAGCATGCTTTAACCGAATTTGCTTTTTTAAATGATCTTGAAAAAATAGAACGAGATTATAAGGAGAAAGCATTAACATCTAAGATAATTCGCATAGAAGAAAAGAAAAGGGAGAAATTTTTACGGTATAGTCTGTTGGGAATTTTAATACTCATTGTAGGTTTCCTAATTTTCTTATACAACAGATTTCGTGTTATTCGAAGACAAAAAGATGTTATTAAGGAGAAGAAAGTCGAAATAGAAATTGCGTATTCTGACTTAAACACAGAAAAACTGAACGTAGAGAAAAAAAACAAAGTAATTACAGACTCCTTAAATTATGCGAAACGGATTCAAGATGCCCTACTACCTGACGATGAAGTCCTAAGATCTTTTTTCAACAATTTCTTTGCGTTCTATCTTCCAAAAGATATCGTTGGCGGCGATTTTTACTGGTACCGTTGCTTCGATAACTTGGCAATTATAGCCTCTGTTGATTGCACTGGCCATGGTGTTCCTGGTGGTTTCATGAGTATGATGGGCAGCTTACTTTTAGATAAAATTGTAAAATCAGACCAGCTTGATACGGCCAAAATATTGGAAGAGTTAAATAAGGAAATTATAAGGGTGCTCAAGCAAAATAGCGGTGGTGAAATTCAAGATGGAATGGACATCTCGCTATGTTTAGTTGACAAAAAAAATAAAAAGATGCATTTTAGCGGCGCTAGAAACGGAATACTCATTATTCAAAATGGCGAACCTAGAAGACTTCAAGCCGACTTACTGCCCGTTGGAGGCAATTATAGCTCAAAAAGCAAAAAACTCAAACGAACCTATGCAACGCAGGTAATTTCTTTAAACAATGCCGATTGGGTATTCATGTATTCAGATGGTTTTCATGATCAATTAGGCGGAGAGCACCTCACTTCTCTAGGAATGAGTCAATTTGAAAAAATACTGAAAGAAATTATTGACGAACCGAATAATGCCCGTGACAAACTTCTAAACCGTTTTGATGACTGGAAACGCAATATGATTCAATTAGACGATGTTCTGGTATTAGGTTTTCAACTGTAATTTTACCTAAAATTGTGGCGCTATTGGTTTGTTTTGCAAACAATTTTCAATTGCCTCCATTACTTCTGGAGTGAGCTTACTAGTTGAATCAGAAGCCAATAGATTCTCTTTTAATTGCGCAACTTTGGACGCGCCTAGAATCACAGTACTTACATTACTATTCTTCAAACACCAAGCGATCGCCAAAACGGGTAAAGAAAGGTCTAATTCTTTAGCAATCACGTTCAGCTTTTTAACAATTGTCAGGTTATGATCTGTCACTGTTCGATCTTTCAGCCACTCTAAGCCCTCAATACCCAAACGTGTATTCTTAGGCATTTTAGATTTGTTGTATTTACCCGTAAGAACCCCAGAACACAATGGGGACCATATCGTTGTTCCAAGCCCTACTGATCGATAAAGCTGATCGTATTCAACTTCAAACTTAGCGCGATGAAGCATATTATACTGAGGCTGTTCCATTGCAGGACCAATT
>JABJPZ010000123.1 GCA_018663635.1 Crocinitomicaceae bacterium | reverse complement strand
TACTATTTGAAATAGAGTTGTGAAGCGCTATTACAGATCAAGAATATCTTCAGAACCTGTTTTGATTGAATCTAACTGCGAAGAAAACCCTTTGATTTTAACCCAGTAAATAATCCACATTACAAGACCTGCAATTGAAGCTAAAACTCCGACAATAGGAATAATCCCTGCAGCATTACAGGCAGCGTAACCAATTCCTAATCCCTTTGAGAAATCATGATCTTCGGCCATTCCTCTAGATTCAAATTCTAGTTTAAGGGAGTCGGACACTTTGATTACAACAAAAAAGATCCATACAAGGTTAAATAATGGAATAAAAAGTAGCCAGATATTGGCTGGAGGCATAAGTTGATTTTCTGGTTTACATTTTTTTAATGCTCGAGATAATGTGAGCATATATAAAACTGCGACCGTAATGATTCCGCCAAGTAAAATTAAGTATAACAATACGATTATAATTACTCCAATTGCTTCCATAGTTTAGTTATTCGTTATTTATTAAGGTTACGTCAAGATCTAAAGTTGCTTTAATTAATGCTACTTCAGAAGTAAAAGTCTTGTCAATTTTCATATTCATGTAAATCTGAAAATCGTCATCATGTATAAATTCGTCTATCGTTACGTCTGGCATTACGTTGGGATACAATATAGAGCCAACACCATCCGGAATATTATCTATTGAGGCAAGGAATTTTGCATTATAACTGGCCGTCGGATTTAAGGGGTCAAAAACAACAATATCTGTCATGTTGACTACTTCTTTATCTACGATGTAGATATCAACGTTATCTAACATAGAAAAGTCACATCCTTCTACATTTAAAAGCTCCATTTTAATCACTTTTGGCTTGATGTCCTTCACCAAGTATGCATATGGATTGGGATTGCTGGAAGGAACCAATTGTTCATAGCTTATCTCAGCTCCAAATGGAATGTCCCAACAAGCGGTAATGAATGAAATCCCACTTAAAACTGTGTTGGGAATGGTTAAACTAATGCGCTCTTGTAAGGTGAATTGAGTTGACTCAAAAGCGATATTATTACCATCTAAATCCTCTTCTTTGGTGCAGGATGCAAAAAGAACAATAAGTATTAATGACAGAATGTTTAACTTTTTCATTAGGTCCTTGCTAGGAGTTCTAATTCATTGCGGTAAAATTGATTTTATTCAATGAATTTTGAAAAACGGAAGATAAGACATTTCATCTAAATATAAAATCACTTTCTTAAAGTAACAATAGCTTTAAAAAATTAGGGAATAAACGACAATAAAAAAGCCTGACTCAATCGAGTCAGGCTTCTTAATTTTATATTATTCGTAACGATTACTTCGCTACAGACATTTTCTTTGTTGATTTTTTACCATCAGCAATTAAAGTATAATAATAAATACCACCAGCTAAATCGATAGTAGACATATTAACAGAGTGTGTTCCAGAACTAATTGTTCCTAAATCTCTGCTTTCAACTATTTTACCCATTACATCAGTTACAATAAATTCAACATTTGCTGTAGTAGCTAAGTTGAAAGGGATAATGGTAGAACCATTTGTTGGATTAGGAACGTTTTGTCCTAATTCTACTGAAGCATTTAATTCATCAATATCTACACCACCGCCAAGATTTGGATCTTGAGAAAGTCTCAACATAGGCTTGGAAGTAATGAAATAATCAGATTGTCCAGCAGTTGTTGCAAATACCGTTAGGTAATTTGAAGTGTCAGGTGCAGAACCAGATACACAATAGTTAACCGGATCAAAACTGTATCCAACTACTGGGTAAACAGCAGGAGCCACAGCAGCATCCACACTAATTGCACTTGGAAATGCAAGGTCAATCCATTCAGCACCGCCAGAAGCAGTAAATTGAGCTGCTGAAACTGTATAGGTTGGGACTGGAGCGCCAAGGCCGTCGTATTCTGGAATCCATCCACCAGCACCATCATCATAGTACAAGTTGTAATAAATTTCAGCACCATCAGTTGAAGAAGTACTCAAACAAACTTGAACACCAGTAAAACTAGTATTGGCATTTATTTCATACTCAGCCAAAATTTCATACGGGTCATTAATGCCGTCTGAATCATCATCAAATGGGCCATAAGATCCAGTCATTGCGCCATCATCTTTACCATACTGATATTGAGATACATCAAATGTTCCGGCAATTGTATTGTTCAATAAGTCAACGTCTGCAGAATCTCCAGACGCAGAATAAACTACATTGTACGTTCCGATAGCAGAAGGTGTAACCGTTGTTGCAGTTTCTACAAACATAGTAGCTAAAGGGGCTAAATCCATCGCAGTAGAAGTTGCTGTACCTGTACCAGCACCTGTTACGTCAGCAGTCAAAACGGTGTTTTCCATAGTAGAAGCTCCAACATTTTCGATAGAACCATCAAAAGTCATAGGAGCAATTTGATCAACCGGAATCGATGAGTATTCAACTTTATAAAGCGAATTGTGGTACCAAGAAGTAGAATTAAGACTAATGTCGAATCCTTCAGCTTCTCTTATTTCTAAATCATCAACCATCCATCCGTAACCAGAACCAAAACCATCATCTCCAGATTGTTCTAACCATCTGAATCTAATCTTAGCTTGCGCTGCACCACCGATATAAGGAGAAACATTCAAGTTAATTTGATTTTGCGTTGCAGGGTCATTCGTTGGAATCGCCTGATTAATCTCAATTTGAGTCCAAGTAACTCCGTTATCTCCAGAAACTTCTACAAATGTTTGATCAGAGTTAAAAGCTCTATATCGCTGTTCGAATAAAATAGAAACAGCAGGATATGCAGATAAATCAATCGCTGTAGTTAATTCTGCAGTTGCATCTTGAGGATCTACACTTCCAGCTAACAAGAATTGTACACCATTAAAGGCGATAAAACCATCAGAGTTAGTAGTTGATGTATTATCACCCATGTAGGTAGTAAGGTCACCAGGAGTGGTTGATACATATTCCCATTGGCCTTGAATATTTGGGGCACTTAATGTCCAATCTCCACTATTGTTAAAAGTATTACTGTAAATTAAATCACCCGGTGCTTTCAACTCGTTTTGACCAGTAGTAATTGTTTTATTATTTTTTGCAATTGGCATGCGAAATTTTTTGAAGCTTGATTTATCAATGCTTTGAGCATTAACTCCAAAAGTTAGCACAGCCAAGCCGCACAAGAAGTAAATTTTTTTCATTTATCAAATTTTAATTAATATCCTCGCAAAAGTACTAAAAGACCGTCAATATTTAACGGCTAACTATTATTTTTTGGAAAAGGGTTGAATTATTAACAGAAACGGCTCTCAAATTAGATTTTTCGGAAAGTGAAAAAGTGTGGTTTTAGTTGTAAAAAATGAGCGTATAGGGCGGCTTTATATTGTTTTAGAAAAATTTAGAATAAAAAAAGCCCTTTACTTTCGCAAAGGGCTTTTGTGATAAATGAGATAATTATTTAACTACTGAAAATTGTTTGGTTGATTTCTTACCATCAATTACAACAGAGTAATAGTATACACCTCCAGCTAAATTCGAACCGTCAAATTCAATTCTTTGTTCACCTGAAGAGAGAATACCTAGTTCTTTGCTATCAATGATTTTTCCAGTAACATCTGTTACTATAAAGCTCACGTCACTTGCTTGACTTAGGGTGAATGGTATCACCGTAGTACCGTTAAATGGGTTAGGCATATTTTGTCCTAGGTCTAAGCTTACATCAGTGTCTTCAATTCCACTAGCACCTGGCATAACCAATCTAAGCATTGGGATAGAAGTAATGAAATAGTTAGATTGGCCAGCTGTAGTAGCAAACACGGTTAAAAAATTGGTAGTATCTGGAGCATCTCCAGAAACTGCCATGTGGAAACCATCGACGGAGTAACCAACAACAGGATACCAATTAGCTGAAACTGCGGGATCTGCATTAACAGGAGCAGGCAATGGTAGATTAACCCAATTTGTTGTTGATCCGGTTGAAGATGTAATGTCCCCAGCCGCCAGCGTGTAAGTAGGAATTGGAGTACCTAAACCGTCGTACACAGGAAGGAAACCACCAGCACCATCGTCAGAATAAACATTGTAGTAAATTTCTTGACCAACGGGCGTTCCACCTGTTGAGTTTGAGGCGAAAACTGCTTGGATAGCAGTAATATCTGCTGCAGCATTCATTTCAAACTGCCCAATAAATTCCATAGGGTCATCAATCATATCACTATCATCATCGAATGGCGCATACCAACCGTCTAAAGATCCTGTGTCTCGAGCGTAAGTATTACTAGTAATATCAAAAGTTCCAAAAGCTACATTGTTGGCAGGAGTATTATCGGTTGTTGCTGGGTCATAAACGTTAAAAGCAACATCGTACGTTCCAATAGCCGTAGGAGTATATCCATTGACAGAAAGTTTAGTACTTGTTCCAACAGCAATATTTGTTGACGGAGAAGAACCTGAAAAAGAACCAGCTCCTGAAACGGTTACGTCTAGCTGTGATGTTGTTTGGTCTGCACCACCAACATTGGTAACATTGGCATCAAAAGACATATCCACAACTTGACTCAGAGGAATCTGTGAATATTGAATAGTTGCGCTCGTGTAATGCGTCTTCGAAGAAGATACGTTTAAATCATCGGCAGGTGTTTCAACGATAGCTACGTCATCTATTCCCCAAAACCAATCCCATTGACCTTGGTACCAAAAACGAATAAGAACCTGGCTTCCCCAAGATCCTGCTGTCGCCATCGCACTCGAAATATTTACATCTTCAAATTCTGGGTCACCAGAATTAGTGTTAACTGGCACAGTAGCAACGGTATTTACTGCGAATGTTGTCCAAGTAGTACCGTTGTCATTAGACACTTCAACAAAGTTGTAGTCGTAAAAGTGTCTGTATATTTCTGTAAATCTTATAGACAATGATGTTGTTCCCATAGCAGATAAGTCAATAGGCGTATCAAGCGTCAATAATGCGTCTTGTGTTGCTGTACCACCTTCTGCATCAGAATCAATTATTGCAAAGTTTCCACCGGAGTTACTGTTCATTGCTATTGGAAAATCATATGGAGGAACCTGACTAGTCAAAGATGCAGGCATTGCTGAAACAATGGCCCAATCTCCGGCAGTGTGAGCCCCTTGATTCGAAGCGGTCCAACCTGTTCCAGAGCTAAAGTCGTCAAACCAAATGGTGTCATTAGGAGCTTTGGCGTAAGAAGGAGCTATTGTTGTCCTTGTTCTATTAAATCCTTCTTCTCGAGACATTTTGCCTTTGAAAGTGATTTCGCTATTTTGAGCGATGGCAGTTCCACCAACAAGTAATGTTGTCAAACCTGCGAAGTAAATTTTTTTCATAACGTAAAAATGATTAAATAATGATGTTGTTTAAGTATAAATCGTTCTCTAGGAGATCAAATTTACGAAAACAATCTTACTAAGTCAAGATTCAATTAATTCCGAATCGTAAGAGGCTATTGGTCTACAGTCACAAATCAAGTTGCGATCGCCAAAAGCGTTGTCAACGCGCCTTACAGGTGTCCAGAATTTATTTTGGCGCAGTTGCTCAAGGGGATATACAGCATCTTCTCTACTGTAAGATTGATTCCAGTCCCTACTGATAACCACTTCAGCAGTATGCGGAGCATTTTTCAGCAAATTATCCTCTTTCGAATAAATACCCGTTTCGATGTCTTTGATTTCAGCTCGAATCTTTAGCATTGATTCCGCAAATCGATCTAATTCTTCTTTAGATTCACTTTCAGTGGGTTCAATCATTAATGTACCTGCGACAGGAAAAGAAACAGTTGGTGCGTGAAAGCCATAATCAATGAGTCTCTTTGCGATATCCTCTACTTCTATTCCAGAGGTTTTCTTAAAGGATCTGCAATCTAATATCATTTCATGGGCTACGGTATCGTTTTCACCAGTATATAAAATATCATAAGTCTTCTCAAGCTTAAATTTTAAATAGTTTGCATTTAAAATGGCTGCTTCTGTGGAAGCCCGAAGACCCTCTTTGCCCAACATTTTAATGTAACCATAGGAAATAAGCAAGATGAGCGAGCTCCCCCATGGTGCACTAGATATACCTGAAATGGCTTTTTCACCGCCTGTAGAAATGACCGCGTTACCCGGTAAGAAAGGTGCTAAGTGTTTAGCAACACCAATAGGCCCCATTCCTGGTCCACCACCACCGTGAGGGATAGCAAATGTTTTATGCAGATTAAGGTGACAAACATCAGCACCTATATTTCCCGGATTAGTCAGACCTACCTGAGCATTCATGTTGGCACCGTCCATATAAACTTGCCCACCATGCTTGTGTATCAATGACGTTATTTCTTGAATTGCGGTTTCGAAGACTCCGTGTGTTGAAGGGTAGGTTACCATTAATGCAGCGAGGTTAGTACTATGTTTCTCTGCTTTGTCTTTTAAGTCAGCTACATTGATGTTCCCATTTTCATCACATTTTGTCACGACTACCTTCATCCCAGCCATAACTGCAGAAGCGGGGTTCGTACCATGCGCTGAGGCAGGAATTAAACAAATATTTCTATGATGATCCCCGCGTGTCTCGTGATAAGCTTTAATCACCATTAAACCTGCATATTCTCCTTGAGCTCCAGAATTTGGTTGTAAAGAAACTTTTTCAAATCCAGTTATTTCACTCAAATCTTTATCCAGTTCAGTAAAAATCTGTTGGTATCCCGTTGTTTGGTTCACGGGTGCAAAAGGGTGAATGTTGGCAAAAAGTGGATTTGAAAGGGGGATTAATTCACTCGCTGCGTTTAGCTTCATGGTACAAGACCCCAACGGAATCATGCTGTGACACAAAGACAGGTCTTTGTTTTCTAAGCTTTTTAAATATCGCATCATGTCAGTCTCGGAATGATATTTATTAAATACGGGAGCCGATAATATGTCCGAAGTCCTTCGGTTCATTATTTCTGATTGCGTAATTTCTTTCAATAAATTTGCCTGAACCCCTTTGGCGGAAGCAAATACCTGAATTAATTGATTAAGGTCTTCTATATTTGTAGTCTCATCTATTGCAATTCCAACACCTCCTGTGGCGTACCTTAAGTTGATTTCATTTGCTAGAGCAATGGATTCTAAATCTTTAGGAGCATTGGTTATAAAAATAGTGTCAAAGAAGTTTGTGGTTTGAATCGTATAGCCCATTTTTTGCAAGCTGTTGGCGAGTGTTGCGGCATTGGAGTGAATTCTTTTAGCTATCGATTTAATTCCCTCAGGCCCATGATAAACAGCGTACATTCCTGCCATAACAGCTAAAAGCGCTTGAGCGGTGCAAATATTAGAAGTGGCTTTGTCTCTTCTGATGTGTTGCTCTCGAGTTTGCAAGGCCATTCTTAAAGCTGGATTACCAGAGGTATCCTGGGAAACGCCAATAATCCGGCCTGGAATATTTCGTTTATAATCTTCCTTTGTGGCAAAAAAAGCGGCGTGCGGTCCACCATAACCCATAGGTACCCCAAATCGTTGTGTGTTACCCACTACCGCATCTGCGCCCCATTCGCCCGGCGGCTGCAGCAAAACTAAACTCATTAGATCCGCAGCTACTCCTATTTTACATTCTTTGTCTGATGCATTTTTTACAAATGAGTCGAAATCATCAATTTGTCCATTTTTACCTGGATACTGAAGTAGAGCCCCAAAGTAATTATCATCCAATTTAAATTGATTGTGATTTCCAATAAAAGTCTCAATTCCGAGAGGAATTGCACGAGCTTTAACTACATCGATAGTTTGAGGAAAGCAGTCTTCACTGATAAAAAATCGATTGTGACCAGATTTTTGAGAAGAACGAGACCTGGTGTTGTAAAACATGATCATTGCTTCGGCAGCTGCTGTCCCTTCATCAAGTAGCGATGCATTTGCAATCTCCATACCTGTAAGGTCCATAACCATGGTTTGAAAATTAAGTAGTGCTTCTAATCGTCCTTGAGCAATTTCCGCTTGATACGGCGTGTATGCTGTATACCACCCAGGGTTTTCAAAAACATTTCTTTGAATAACACTTGGTACAAAATTATTGTAGTAACCAAGCCCTATATACGTTTTGAACGCTTGGTTTTTTTTGGCGATTTCATTGATGTGGTTCAAATATTCAGCCTCAGAAAGGCTAGAGCTAATATTTAACTCTTCTTTCAAACGGATTTCTGAAGGGATTGTATTGTCAATTAATGAAGTAAGGGAATCTTCTCCCATTGCCTCGAGCATTTCTTTTTGGGACTGCTCGTTAATACCGATGTGTCGAGCTGGAAATTCGTTAGCCATGTCTTTGGTCATTTTAAAATGATTGCAAATATAAACGAAAACAATGTTGGTTAAAACTCAAAGTACCGACAATTTTAAATCTAAAGTGGGTTGCTAAATCTGATAGAATGGTATATTTGATTAAATGCAGCGAAGAATTAAAAAAAGAATCTTTTTAACGGGAATAATAATGTGGTTTATTTCCGGCAGCTCTATTGCACAGAATAATACGTTACTATTGGTTAACGGAAAGGTTCTTGATGGAAAAGTGACGAACAACGACGGCGAGTTTATTAAATACGAATTCCAAAAAAAAGATAATTTTTTTATTAAGGAAATGGATGTTTTAAGGGTGTATTCCTTTACCATTAACAACAAGGAGACCATCGTGTATAAAAAGGATACTGCTGTTGGTAATGTTTTTTCTCAAGATGAAATGAGAATGTATATTTATGGCGAAACGGACTCTGAAAAATCAATAAAGTCTTGGCCATATTTTGTAAGTGGAGCTGCGTTTTCATATGGAATGTCTGTGTTTGATACCTATTCAACAAGAGAAAATGACAGAGGATTTTTTAAAGCAGACCCAAGCATGTTGCATTTTGCGGTTCCATTTGTGGTTCCAATTGTCTGCGGTAAAATCAAACCAAAGATAAAAGCAAAACATGTTTCAGATGATTTGTTTTTGGTAAATGAGCAGTACATAATGGGGTATCAAAAAGACGCCAGATATAAACGAATAATGGGTGGGTTGTTTGGAAGTTTAACGGGAACATTTTTTGGCATTTTAACTTACTCGTTGTCAAAGTAGTGCGTACAATACAAGAAGTATTTCGATTTTTAGTTTTCAGCAATTACTGGATTACAATTGCTGCTGTGTGTTATGCGGCCTTAACTGTTTTTCAACTTAATTTAAAAGTTCCATTTTTATTTTATTGGTTTGTAGGTAGCTGCACGCTTTGTTCTTATTGCCTGCAGAGATATGTCCAATTGGGGAATCGAAAAAAGAAAAAATCATCTCGTCAATATTGGTTAGAGGGAAATCGATTGCATTTAGGTCTGACTATATTGGCTTCTGCAATTTTGGCATTGATTACCGGGCTAACAGTATTGAGTCCAATACAAATAGTGTCTTGCATTCCAATAGTGGCTATTAGTTTTATTTATTCCATCCGCATTATTGGCAAAAAGAACGCAAAAGGAGGGTTGCGGGACATACCTGGAATAAAAATATTTATGGTTGCTATTTCTTGGGTGTTTTTATGTGGATTTTTACCTATTTGGATTAACGGTTTAAGTAATATTTCGGCAATTGGTGTCCTGACACTTTCTGCAGAAAAGTTTCTTTTTGTTTTTGCCATTACTATTCCATTTGATATCCGTGATCTTCAATTGGATGACTTGAGTCAAAGAACCATTCCGCAGGTGATTGGCATCGAAAAAAGTATCACACTGGCAAATGTACTTTTATTTTTAGGTGCAGTTTTGGGATGGGTTTGCGTTGCTTATTCTGCAGCGGCATTTACAGGATTATTGATGTCGTATGTGCTAACATCGATTATTTTGTCTTTTGTGAAAAAAGAGACGAAGGAGCTTTATTATTCAGGTTTAATAGATGGTACTATCGCTTTGCAGGCTGCAACTGTTATTCTCGCTATCTATTTCTTATAGAAGAATTCTATGTTCTCGAATAATGGCCGATTAATCTTTTTTTACGGTTTTAAAAGTAATGTCGAGGGCCTCTTTAAATGCCTCCGCAGCTTTCAATAAGTCTTTTTCAGTATGTGCTTCAGAAATAAATCCTACTTCAAATCCAGACGGACCTAAATAGATGCCTCTATTTAATAACTCGCGGTGAAGAACTGTAAAATACGACATGCTTTCTGGGTCTATCTCGCTTGATTTTCTAATGGCAATTTTATCGCTGAAAGCTAACCAGAAAATAGAGCCCATTTGGTGGATGTTAAATTGATAATTTTTACTCTTTGAAAAACTCAATATAGAATCGATAAACTGGCTAGTTTTTGCTTCAAGTTTACTGTAAAAATTGGGTTTGAGACATTCTTTTAAAGCAGCTGCTCCGGCGGCCATGGCAACCGGATTTCCACTCAAAGTACCTGCTTGATAAACCGGTCCGGCAGGACTTACGTGGTTCATTACTTTTTCAGAGGAAGCGTAAGCGCCAACGGGCATACCGCCGCCAATTATTTTACCAAATGCAATTAAATCAGGTTGGATATTATAATAGCCTGCAGCTCCTTCAAAACCCATTCGAAACCCTGAGATTACTTCATCAAAAAACAACAAAATCCCATTTTCTGTACAGATTTCTCTTAAGAATTGTAAAAACTCATTTCCTTGAATGAGTAACCCATTATTAGCAGGTATTGGCTCTATAGCAATACACGCAATGTCATTTTTGTAATCAGAAATTGCTTTACGTACCGCATCCTTATTGTTAAGCGGTAAAACGATTGTTTCTTGAGCAAAGGAGGCTGGAACGCCTGCAGAAGTTGAGGTGCCCAAGGTTGCTAATCCAGAGCCAGCTTTTACTAACAAGGCATCCACATGACCGTGGTAACATCCGTCAAACTTAATTACCTTATTTCTGCCCGTTACGCCTCGCGCTAGTCTTAATGCGGACATCGCTGCTTCCGTTCCGGAACTGACGAATCGAATCCGTTCAATAAACCGGTGATTGGACAAAATTAAGTCACCTAATGTATTTTCTTGCACTGTCGGAGTGCCAAAAGTTGTTCCGTTATCAACCGCTTCAACAATTGCATTTCGGATGGGTTGATTGTTGTGGCCTAAAATTAAAGGTCCCCACGAGCAGCAAAAATCAATGAATTCGTTACCGTCAGCATCCCAAATCTTACAACCATCACCTTTTGTGATAAAAAGTGGGGTTCCCCCAACAGATTTGAAGGCTCTAACAGGAGAATTAACTCCACCAGGGAATAGTTTGTGTGCTTTTTGAAATAGTTTTTCTGAATTGACTTTTATCATATTCTTTAGCTTCAGTGAATGTTTATCTTTGTCTGCTAATACAACGCAAAATTAGGATTTGTTTGTTATGGAGTATGAAAACACAATAGAATTTGCAAAAAGAGCAGATTCAAACGATATTTTAAAAAACTACAGAGAATATTTTCATTTCCCAAAAATAGGGAATAATGAATGTCTTTATTTCACAGGGAATTCTCTTGGGCTTCAGCCTAAAACAACAAAAGAATACATCAATCGAGAGCTTGATGACTGGGCAGAATTTGGTGTTGAAGGACATTTCGATGCAAAACGTCCGTGGTTTTCTTACCACGAGCTTTTAACAAATAAAACCGCAAGATTGGTTGGAGCTAAACCAGAGGAAGTCGTGGTAACACATAGCTTAACAACCAATTTACATTTGCTAATGGTTAGCTTTTATCGCCCAAATGTTAATCGCTTTAAAATTATTTGTGAGGCAAAAGCCTTTCCTTCAGATCAGTATGCTTTGGAATCGCAAGTTCGCTTTCATGGATTTAATCCAGATGAAGCCATCGTTGAGGTGTCACCTAGAGAGGGTGAACACATCATTAGGGACGAAGATGTGATTGCTAAGATTAACGAATGCGGCAATGAATTGGCTTTGGTTATGATTGGGGGAGTGAACTATTACACAGGTCAAGTGTTTGATATGAAAAGAATCACCAAAGCAGGACATCAAGTAGGTGCTTTAGTGGGGTGGGATTTAGCTCATGGTGCAGGCAATTTAGTTTTAAATCTACATGATTGGGAAGTTGATTTTGCTGCATGGTGTGGATATAAATACCTGAATTCAAGCCCAGGTGGAGTTAGTGGAATTTTTATACATGAAACACATGTTAAGAACAAAGATTTGGTGCGTTTTGCCGGTTGGTGGGGACACGATAAAGAAACCAGATTTTTAATGGAAAAAGGATTTAATCCGATAGCTACTGCAGAAGCTTGGCAACTCAGTAATGCACCTGTACTAGGCATGGCGGCGCATTTAGCATCATTAGAAATGTTCGATGAAATTGGAATGGATGCTTTGTGGGAAAAAACGATAAAGCTTTCGGGATATCTTGAGTATGTGATTAATATTATTTCAAATGAGCTCGATGTGAACCTTGAAATAATAACACCAACAGACTGGAGTCAACGCGGCTGTCAAGTTTCAATTATTGCCCATGGGTATGGTAAACAGCTATTTGAAAAGTTATCGAAAGCAGGAATTATCGTGGATTGGAGAGAGCCAAACGTAATTAGAATGGCGCCCGTTCCGCTTTACAATAGTTTTGAGGATGTTTATAAATTTGGTGAGGTTTTAAAAGCTGCACTGTGATGATTGACAGTACGTTAAATAAAGAAATAATGCCAGAAAATTTAGCGACGTGGCTCGACACACTTCGCGAGTTGGACTCTACAATAATTATAGATACCGTAAATGCCGCTTTGATTGGAGCCAATGAGGCTATTGAGAACGATATCAATACAGCGGAAGGAATGGCAGCAATCAATCTGATGTTAAAGGTCATGCTTATTCTAATTGCAGGAATTGCTATTTGGAGAGTGATCATGGTGGTGAACAGGAAAAATGCAAAACCAAAAGGGGGGCAATATTTTAAAAGAACGTATAGCGAAAAATGGAAAAACAGGTAATAATAATTGGTGCGGGTTTAGTTGGATCTTTATGGGCTGTTTATATGGCTAAGAGAGGATACAAGGTTACGGTATACGAGCGCAGGTCTGATGTTAGAAAAGCAGAAATCACTGCGGGAAAGTCAATTAATTTAGCACTTTCAGATCGTGGATGGAATGCTTTGAACAAAGTGGGCATTGGTGATGAAATCAAAAAAGAACTGGCAATCCCAATGTCCGGTAGAATCATGCATGGAGTGGACGGATCGTTAACACACCAAGCATATGGAAAAGAAGGTCAAGCCATTTATTCTGTTTCTCGAGGAGGCATGAATATCAAAATGATGAATCTTGCTGAAGATTGTGGCGATACGACTATTTTGTACAACCATCAATGTTTGGGTGTAGATTTCAATACCAATACAGCGACCTTTTTAGATTCTATCAAAGGGGAAGAAATTGAGGTGTCTGCGGATGCCATTTTTGCATGTGACGGAGCATTTTCAGCCGTGAGATACGAGTCCATGCAAAAGCAGCCTCGATTCAATTACAGTCAACAATTTATTGAAGATGGTTATAAAGAGCTATTACTTCCTGCCAACGAAGATGGTTCTTACAAGCTGGATAAAAACGCACTGCACATTTGGCCAAGAGGACGTTTCATGCTGATTGCTCTCGCCAATGAAGACGGTTCATTTACGTGCACTCTTTTTATGCCATTTTCAGAAGGCAATTATTCATTTGACTCGTTGTCAAATGACGAACTGGTTGAAGAATTTTTTCAAGAAGTATTTCCTGATTTTTATGAAATGATGCCCAATTTGTTAAGCGATTGGCATCAAAATCCATTATCTGCATTGGCCATAATTAGGTGCTATCCTTGGAGCTACAATAAAGTAGTTTTGATGGGTGATTCGGCACATGCGACCGTGCCATTCTATGGTCAGGGAATGAATTCTGGATTTGAAGATTGTTTCGTAATGAATCAAATCATCGATGAGGTTGGAGAAGATTGGCAAAAAGTGTTTGAAGTTTTTCAAAAGAGACGTAAACCAGACGGCGATGCGATTCAGGATTTATCCATTCACAATTATCATGTTATGAGAGATTTTGTGGGTGATCCGAAGTTTCTTTTGCAGAAAAAGATAGAGGCCAAATTCTCAGAAAACCATCCTGAAAAATGGATGCCATTATACTCTCAAGTGACATTTAGTTCCATTCCGTATAGTCAAGCTTGGTCTGTTGGCCAAAAACAAGAAAGTATTATGAAGAAGATTATGGCATTGCCTGGAATTGAAGAAAAATGGGATAGTGCTGAAGTAGAGAGCATAATTTTAACCCATTTATAGTAACTTTTAATTTTTTAACATCGTAATTGACATTATGCGCCTATCTATACTCTTGTCATTCATTGCTTTCAGCTTAGTTTCCTATTCACAACTGGGCTTGGGAGGGCAAAACGGCAGGAAAAACATGCCGTTAGTAGATTTTGGTGGCCGTTACAAAATGTCTGGTTGGCTTTTTGAACCGGGCTTTACTTGGAACAGCTGTAGGCTTTTTAATCCGGAAGAAGAGTATGAAGACCAAATGATTAAGGTGAATCCTCGCGGTAAGCTAGGTGCTTATTTTGGCATGGGTCGTTATACGATTTTTTACCAAGGCGGAAATATATTTAATTACCTGGATTACAGTGTCGCTTATAAAATGCTCAGAGGTAAGGAGAAAATTACTGGGGCCATTGAAAGAGAAGGGAAGTACAGTCATAATTACTTGTTGGGTAATTTCAACATAAACAATGTCATTCAATTCTCTGATAAAATGTTTCTTCAAAATAGCATAGGTGCAAATTTAGATTGGCGATTTTTAAAACGACAAAGTCATGATGGACCAAATGCAGACAAGCGTCCATCGGCAATTGTGGCTAATTTGCATTATAAATTTGGAATAGGTTTTAAAATAAATGAAAGGTTTTTCATTATACCAGCTATTGAAACTCCGATTCTTAATATCTACAATTTTGAAAAATTTAAGTCAACTTGGGGCATATTTAATAGTCGTTATCGACCGTTAATCTTTTCTGTTCGTTTTGCTTGGTTAAGACCCGTAGGACGGGGGGATTGTCCACCGGTATATGCAAGTCCTGATGATAAGAAGGCACAAGAAAATTTTCAGATGCGCTAAGATCTTAACTGAATTGCAGTTCTTGAATTCTTGATGTTTATAAATAAATATAGCTTTCCAACAATCAATATCGCTGTGTTATTGACATTCATCGATTGATGTAGTATATTCGAACTTCAAATTACACTACTATGAAAAAATTTATACTTTTTACCGCTGCTCTTGTTTTAGGGTTAGGGGCTATTGCTCAGGTATCGTTCATTGATGATTTTGAATCGTACACTGTAGGAGATTATATTGGTTCAAGTTCTCCTGATTGGACAACTTGGTCTGGTGCAACAGGAGGAACAGAGGATGTTGCTGTAGGCAATGCCCAAGCTAATTCTGGAGCTAATTCAATTTATTTTTCGTCTTCCTCTTCCGGAGGTGGACCGCAAGATGTCGTTCTTCCATTTGGTGGGGCTTATGACAATGGAACTTTCATGATTCGTATGGCAATTTATGTTGAAGCTGGTAAGAATGCTTATTTTAACCTGCAGGCGGAAACGACTATAGGTTCTATTTGGGCCTTGGATGTTGATTTTGAAGCAACGGGAAATGCCGTTGTAAGAAGTGGTACTGACGGTACTTACTGTACTGCAGCATACACACAAGAGGCATGGCATCAATTTCAATTGGATGTTAATCTCTCCACTAATTGTTGGGAGGCTTCACTAGATGGAGCGTCAATTGGTACTTTTTCCAATTCAAATAATAAGGTGGCCTCTTTAGATTTATATCCGATTTTAAATTCAGGATTTTACATAGACGATGTAGGTTTTAGTTATATGCCTTACACACTTCCTACGTTAAATGCTGCAAGTGCTGGTACAAATATGAACGGAACAATTGCAGGAGCTTCTGTTTACCCAACTGTAGAGGTTAAAAACTTAGGAACGACTACAATTACTTCCTTTGATGTTCAAATAGACTATAACGGGATGCAATATACGGAGCCTGTTATCGGTCTCTCATTGCCATCACTTGGAACTGAATCCGTAACGTTTACGATGGCTCCTATTACGTTAGTGCCAGGACTTCAGGCTGTTACGACAACAGTGAGTGCTGTCAATGGCGGTGGCCCAGATGACGATCCCACTGATGATGTAGGGTGTGGATTAATGATTGATCCGGTAGTGCCGGCAGTTGGTAAGTTGGTTATTGGTGAAGAAGGAACAGGTACTTGGTGTCAGTGGTGTCCTAGAGGCGCTGTTGCAATGGAAGACATGGCCAATAAATACGATGGTTTTTGGCAAGGTATTGCGGTGCACAATGGTGATCCAATGGTAGTTACTGATTATGATGCAGGCTTTGGTGCGTTGATATCAGGATACCCAAGTGCTCTTGTTGATCGAGGTACTGATATTGATCCTACTGCTATGGAAGCGGATTTTTTACAACGAATTTTAGTAGATCCGAAAGCGACGATGACTACTGGAGCAAATTTCAATGCAACAACGGGAGTTCTAGATGTCTCCTTAACTACCGATTGGTTAGCAGCAGCAACAGGGGCGTATAAAATTGCCTGTGTTTTAGTAGAAGACGGTGTAACGGGTACAGGATCTGGATATGCACAATCTAATGCATACGCAGGTGGTGGAAGTGGTCCATTAAGTGGAGGTGGAATTGCTGATTGGACGACTGCTGGAAGCCCGGTTCCCGCATCGCAAATGGTATATGATCATGTTGCACGAGCACTTTGTCCAAGTTTTGCAGGTCATGCTGGATTCCCTGGTGTAATTGATTCTGCAGATCAGCAAGTTTTCAACTTTCAATTTACCCTAGACCCATCTTGGGATGATCATAACATGCACATTGTTGGATTATTAATTGATCCATCGGGAAGAATTGACAACGGCTCAACATCGAATTTTCCAGATGCGTTAACCAACGGATACGTTATGGGCGATGTGGTTTGCGGAGCAACGACTAATATCAATGGGATTTCTTCAATAACTACACTTGAAATGTTCCCAAACCCTGCTTCAAGCAACGTAACGTTAAAAGTT
>JABJPZ010000011.1 GCA_018663635.1 Crocinitomicaceae bacterium | reverse complement strand
TTCCATTACTGCTATTTACAATATCATGGACCTGTCAGGCGCAAGATGGTCCAGCTGGTGTTGGAAGCTTAGATGGCAATTCTCCTTTGTTGCTATGGCTCGATGCTGATTACATACAACAAAATAGTGGAGTGCATGTTGGCTTGTGGCTTGATCGTTCAGGCCATGGAAATCATGCGGTCCCGGAATCAGGAATTGGACCGAAATTTACCCAGGACTTTAATTCCAAAAGAGGAGTAATTAATTTTGATTCAAAATGGGGCGAACATCTTATTATTCCGGACAATGCCCTTATGTCACCAGATGAGCTTTCGCTTTATGTTGTAGGGAAAATAAGTGAAGAAAGTGAAAGTTGGGCAGGTTTTGTTTTAAAAGAGACCGGAGCTAATTGGGAAAATGGATACGGTATTGGTAGGAATGATACTTTAAAAGAGTTTATTGGATTTACTACAGATTTTGAAACGAATGGTATAAAAGCACCATTTGAATACAACGAATGGAACTTGGTCAGTTTACATCATGGTAATTCGGTCTTAGAATTTTTAGCGCAAGGAGAAAGTCAGGGAGTGCACAATGCAATAGATTCAATTACAAGAAACAGGTCTAGTCTTTGGATTGGCTGGACCGGAAGCCATCTGGATGGGAGGATTGCCGAAATTATTATGTTTAATAAACGCAACTCTAAAGTAGAAAGGAGATTAATTGAAAATTATTTAGCTACAAAATATCTTCTTTCAATTGAAGGCGACTTGTACCCATTTGAGGATGAGGGCTACAATAATGATCTCAATGGTTTTGGACAAGAATTAGATGGATCACGTCATATTAGCTCTGGAGGGTCTGGCATTGTATGTGTGGACGCTCCAAGCGATTTAAATAATGGGGAGTTTTTTCTTTGGGCAAATAAAGAGCTGAGTTGGGAAGAAACGAAACAGCTTGAACTTCCTAGTGGAGTTCCTGGCTGTTTAAATAAGATATGGCGTATTTCAGAAACCAATTTGTCTGGACTTGAAGCTGATATAGGCAATGTGAATGTGGTGGTTGATTTATCTGAATACCACCATTTAGATTTAAGGAATGTAGTGATGTTAATCGATGTCGATAATGACGGTTCATTTTTAAATGACACTCCTTTATCTTCAAAGGAATTAATGAGGTCAGGAAAATTTCAATTTTCAAATGTGAGCCATCTAAAGCATGGCGTTAGATTTACGTTTGGAACGGCTTCTAGTCAAACCGAAAACGGGTTTGATGATTATGTAAAATACTTCCAGACGGAAATCATAGATAGTCTGATTTATTTAAGATGTAAAGTTGCAAAGGTTGTTCAAGGAGCTGAATTTTTGGTTGAAAAATCCAATAATGAAGGGAAGTTCCAATTAGTAGAAAAAATAACGGGAGAATCTATTTTAGATTCCGATATGGAATTTAGTACTAACGATGCGGAAGCTAAACTGGGCTATACCATTTATCGCTTGTTACATGTAATGAAGGAAGGAGATACTGTAGTTCTTGCGCATTGCGGTTTTGATTATGATTTAGCTATGCATGATTATTCAGATTGGATAATAGAGGATCAGCGAAGACGAATGAATCAAGAAATGGAAAAGAGTCAAGACTATTTAAAGATAATGGCAATGTACATAGTAATTGTCTTGGTGATTATTTTTATTGTAGCCTGTTATTTTAGAAGACGTTACGCAAATGCAAAACATGAAAGAGACCTTCTTTTACAGCAAATTTCTGATTTAAAAATGCGAGGTGTTGCGCTCTCAGTATCTGAACCGGGGAATCGTAAAGCTTTAGAATTAGATAAATTAAAGATTGAAAAGGTAATAGAATCAAAGCTGGGTGAATCTGCTTGGATGATACTAAACCTGATTTTTGAAGACCCTTCAATTTCCAATAAGGAAATAGCTGAAAATGTTTCGTTAAGCATAGAAGGTGTTAGTTCATCTTTACGTCGGATGTATACAATATTTGATATCACAACGTCGAGTAATAAGAAAATTGCCTTGATTATGAAGGCATCAGAAATATCAAGTAATTCTATATGACGCTCTTTTATTTTTGGTAAGATTTAATGAAAAGTTCGTTTTTAATCTTTGACAACTATTACTCGCTTTGAGAGTCTTCCGAAACGAGACGAACAAACAACTAAGAACACTCCTGATTCTTTGAGCTGAATTTTTTCGCCTAAAGCAGAAGGCGCATCATTCTTATATAAAATTCTACCGTCAGCAGCATAGACTTTTAAGATCGCATCTTGGGGGTTTCTAATTAGTGTGGTGATTGTTCCATTGCTGGGGTTAGGATAACAGTTAAACTCCATCGGATCTTCACTATGAACTGTTCTAACTTCAGAATACGTAAAAGCGCCATTATAATCGGTTTGTTTTAAACGGTAATAAATTAGTCCCGTTCCAAGGGTGTAGTCATTAAAGCTATAAGTAATAGAATTAGTTGAAGTACCAGCACCATCAATTTTCGCAATTTCTAACCAAGCAATGTTATTTATTGATCGCTCTAACGTGAAGTAATCATTGTTTAACTCTTGAGCGGTCATCCAGCTAAGCTCAACATGGTCTTGATTTTGCAATGCTTCGAACGTCAATAAATTTATGGGTAATGGTGTTTGGAATAAATTAGTGGTTGCCAGGGTAAATCTCCTATTGTTTTGTAAACCTGCGCCACCTCCGGGAATAGAAGAAAATTGGTAAATATCTCCCCCTAAGTGTGTCGCACCAGTAATCGGGTTTTCATCTGTAAAAGAACCGTCATTGTCGGTGTCAATAAGAAGTGCAAGATCACCGGCGGTTATTGGGGTAGGATAAAAGGAAAGATCCCATTGCATATCAACGGTTCCAACGTTTACATTTGAAGTATTACTTGTATTTCGTTCACTGATTCTCCAAACGCGATCTAACCTAGCATCTACACTTGCTGGTATATCTGTTGTATTTGTTGCATTAGTAATTCCATTGTCGTGACCCCAAATCATGAATTCATTATTGCCCAGGTTTGAAGGGTTTAGAATGCGCAGCATGCTAGAACCCTGAGAATCATCTTGTATGTTTGATGCGTCTGTTCGTCCTATTCCTGAAACCTCAAAATCATAATCTCCGTTATCATCTTCGTCATAAATGTCATAGTTGTTTAAAGCAATCTCGTATTTTGCTGCTAGGTAATTCGAGATGATTATTCGCTGTGCATCGTTTACAGCGATATCATATACAATGACTTCGCATATGTCACCTCTCATAAAATAGCCTGGTCCTCCATTATTCGCACCTGCTCCAATTAGTAGGTCGTCATTGGCACCTCCATGATAATCCAACGGGCCATTAAATGGAAAATTACAGGTGTTTTCACTTAGGTAAGCGTAACCAACATTGTCCGTTGTATTGAAAACCATGGACCAAACTTCATCTTGATTGTAGGTCATTGGGAGGACGCAATTTATACTGGTATAATCATCCACCCAGAAATTCATGTTGTTGCTTCCACCGTTTCTTTCAAATGCCCAACCGTCGTTTCCCGCATCATCGTCATAAGAAGCAATAATAGAAGCCCAATTATCACTACCACTTTCAAAATTGGCTGCTACAAAAATGGAAACTTCTTCAGTAGGCATAATTTCTGAATTTTCCGGCACAACCATAAATTCGTTATTGTTATCATCAAAAAATAAAGATGGGAGTCCATTTCCGCCGTCAGTAGATTTATATTGAGGCGCTGTGCCAATGATGGCATCATATCCATTTCCAGATAAATCTTCCCAAGTTCCCGTCATGTTGGCATTATTGGCAATTCCGGTAATAGTTCCTGCATCGAGCCAGAGGGATAAATTAGATGTTCCGTCAGTTGTGCCGACACCACCTGGGCCTTTTTGAGATAATACAGTGTTTTGCCCAATAAATATTGACCCAACAATCAGAAAAATAGATTTCAGATTGCTCAATGAACCACAATTTAAGGAGGTATTATTTATTTTCATGATTAAAGATGGGTTAATCAGTATGCTTTTGTTAAGGTATCAAACCTGAGTGAGCAAGTAGAATTTAATACGTAATTAATGTTAATTAGGGTTCATATTTTAATGGCTAAAGTTAAGACGCATCGTTAATCAGATTAAAACGGTATTCCGTGAACATGGAATTTGTGCTGAAATGAACGGTAATCCGTGAATGATATTTCTAGTCAAAAGGGGTTGTAATAGAAACGTTAGGGTCGAAAAGAAAGAGCTTTAGGGTAGTCATCAAGAAATCATTAGCCACCATACCAATGTCCCGACGATTGCACTTATGGTAAGTAAAGAAACCCATTCCAGCAAAATTTTTTTAAGTGAAGAATTCATGTTATTCAAATAGTTAATAGTAGAAGCTGCACCAATTCGAATTATTCAATTGACATATTAAATCCTAGTATGGCTTACTTTCATTTATGGTAATTCTAATTGCGATTCTATTGTACGCAAATGAACTGTCCCAAACATAAGTACAATTCACAATATTTATAAAACGGATATCCGTGAAATTTAAAATTTACACTTGTTTTTAAACGTTGTTGTGAATTTTTCTGTGAACGATTATTTTTGAGCTTCCACAATCAAGAGATGTAGGCTATTAGATTCAATTACTTAATTAAACGGTCTATTCTCATAAAATTAGCCCAATAAATTTCCTTGTTCATTTCAGACCAATGTATTTGATAATATCTGTATTGATAAGTTTGGATTTGACAAGCAATGATGAGGATTACAATTAATGAAAGAAAAACTTGTTTGAAAGGTCTTCGCTTTATCTGATTCAAAGAGATTGCTAAAGGAATCATAAAGATGGGAATGTACTCAACATAAACCCTAGAAGAAAAACTGCCACCGTAATACCACATCCACCAAGAGGATAGTACAAATGTGATTAAAAAGAAGAACCCAATCCAGGAGAAAAATTCAAATCGGGAAGTTTTCCAAAAAAAATAACATCCTACAAATGCGACTAAAAATATTGGAGTGTATAGAAATAGTCCTTTTTTATAACTGAATAGAATAGCGGTAATATGCGGCGAAAGAAAATTAAATCCTTCGTCTACGTATGCATAGATAAAGAAACTTCCGGTTGAAAGTTTATAAATAATGAGTTGAATTGAAACAATGCATAGAAAAATACTAATACCTAGAAGTAAACATAACTTGTTTCTAAAACCAAAAATAATCCCCTGTTTTAACGTAATATAATTACCAGATGCAAAAGGGATAATAAACACAATTAATCCATTTATTGGTCTTGTAAGTACAATTAGGCCCAGTAGAAAAAAGAGCTTTAAAAGATGATTTTTCTTATTTAGAAGAAAATATTTTCTTGAATAATAATAAAATAGACTAATTAGGGCAAAGGAGAACACATGAGACATGCCAGGTTCACCAACAGTATAATAGAAAAGATTAGTCCCAAAAACAGCAGCGAATAAAGTAATGGCTTTTTGCCAACTCTTAATTTGATAGGTGTCTAAAGTAGCGTTAAGAAAAATAAGGCCAATGAGTAAATAAAATATGGCTGAAATATTAATAGAGATAGGATAAAGTATTGAATAGCCATCAAGCTCATAATCAAGCAAATAACTAAAAAGATGAGCAATGAGAAAGAAAGGAGATTCTAATAATGCGGTACCACAATAATATTTGTCAATAACCTGTCCATTTGCATGAGATCGGTAATCATAATATAAATTTTCGTCATAATATTTGTCTTCTTCAATAGATTCGAAAAATTCAAAATTCAAATCTTGATAAATAAAAATAGCGGGTAAATAGGCATAATATCCCTTACCATCAGATTCAATTATTCCCTTCCAATCCTCTTTTTCCCAATTGAGATTAGAAGAAACAACGGTAACAATCAATATGATTGTTATTATTGAAACGCTAGATATACTTAAAATAGATCTCATTTGAACTTAACGCATGATAAAATTTTGCAACTCTTTATTGATTCGTCTGTTACTTATCGTAAACACCCAATATAGCTTATCTTTAGTACGATTGAAATATTTTTATATGAGAAATGGGCTTACAGTAATTATTATTTTCATTTTATATTCGACCACTTCATTGAGTCAAATGATACTCCTTGATGAAGATTTTCAACTTGGGACGTTGCCAGCAGGCTGGTCTCAAATGACTAATGCTTCGGATGGTGGATGGCTGCTCGGCACCAACACGTCTCTTCAAAGTGTCTATTGGTCAATCGCGCCTCACGGCAATTTCATTGCGACTAATGATGATGAATGCGATTGTGATAAATCTGAGGATTATCTCATTACCCCCCCAATGGATTTAACCGGAGTAGCTTCTGCGGTATTGCAATTTCAAAATTATTTTGATGGAGGGACATTGTTTGGTGGAACAGAAGAAGCAACGGTCGAATACTCTCTTGATGGCGGGGTGACCTGGAATATTTTGCAGACAATAACCGGAGCTGATAATGGCCTGTGGGATGAACAAACAGTAAGTCTCAATTCCTTGATCGGTAATTCCGGTGTTTTGATCGGGTTTCATTACTACGACGACTTTAACTGGTTGTTTGGCTGGGCGATCGATGATGTCTATGTATTCGAAGTGGCAGGATTAGATCTTGGTCTTAGTTCACTTTCTGTGCCTTCGACATTGCCAACCGGCTCGTCTACTCCGGTGACGGGGGTGGTGACCAATACTGGTCTGGATACGATTCAATCTTTTGATCTTGAATGGACCATTGGTGGTGCCGTATACACCAGTAATATTTCAGGACTATCCATTCCTTCTTTAGGGACATATAGTTTCTCGCATCCGGATCTACTGGAAATCAATACGAGTGGAATGTACAGCTTAGAAGTTTCCATAGGCAACGTAAATGGACAACCGGCGGATTCGAATGCTACCAATGATAATCTTTCAGCTGACATCACCGTGGCAGAATACGGCACGATCTCTAGTGGAGGATTCAGCAGGAACTATATTTATTACCATGCCAGCTCTGCTCCGGCCAGCTGCCCATTGGTCATGGTGTTTCATGGTTATGGAGGGAATGCTCAGGACATTATGGACTACAGCGAATTTAACGCACTCGCAGAGGAGTTTGGATTCGCTGTGTGCTACCCACAGGGAACGGAAGATTCGTTTAATTACACCTTCTGGAATGTGGGGTATGATTTCCAATCTGGTGAGACGGTAAATGATGTTGTATTTGTAGAAGAGCTTATCGATACACTTAGCGCTCAAAACTCCTTGAGTAACGAAAATGTATTTTCTACGGGGATGTCAAACGGAGGTGATTTTTCGTACATGCTTGCTTGTGTATCCTCCGAAACGTTCAAAGGAATAGCGCCGGTAGCGGGCATGATGCTTCAGCATATTATTGATACGTGCAATCAGATCAGAGAGGTGTCGATACTCGAGATACACGGCACGAATGATAATGTTACACCAATGGCCGGTGATCCTACTAATATTGATGGTTGGGGCGCCTATCCCAGTATTCCAAATACAATGGATTATTGGGCTACCCGTTATGGACTTACAACAACAACATCAGGCACATTGCCCGATATTGACCCTGCAGACGGGAGCACAGTTAGCTCAGATAAATATACTGAAATCGGATCGTGCTCTCAAGTATGGTTATATACAGTAGATGGGGGAGGCCACGATTGGCCGGGGGCATATGGAAACATGGACATTTCGGCAAGTCGAGAAGCTTGGCTGTTTTTTGATCAGCTTTGTGTTAATCCGCTCGACATCATTGAAAATGGAAAGGAATCTAATCGAGAAATAGTGCGCATTGTTGATGTCATGGGTAGAGAGATTGATTATGAAAATGGTGTAATTATGCTGTTTCAATATTCAGATGGATCGGTAGAGAAAAAAGTGGTCTTGAAGTAGCAGTCGTTTAACTATTCAATCCAATTTTTTCAACGACGCATTACTTGCCAATTTAACACAAAAAAAGCCACTCCTAAGAGTGGCTTTTTGAAAGTCATTTTTTTAATTGGATGAAATTCAATTGGCTGAAAGATAATCAGCTACACCATCATGTGTTGCATTCATCGCATCCGCTCCTTTTGTCCAATTTGCCGGACAAACTTCCCCGTGTTCTTCTAAATGCTGCAAAGCGTCTACCATTCTTAATGCTTCGTTAACATTTCTACCCAGAGGTAAATCGTTAACTAATTGATGTCTTACTTTGCCTTCTCTATCGATTAAAAACAGACCTCTGTATGCTATAAGCTCACCATCAGCAACCATATCGCCGTTATCATCCCATCCAAAATCGCCAACTAATACGTCATAATTAGCACTGATTGTTTTATTCGTGTCGGCAACTAAAGGATATTTTACGCCTTCTATACCGCCTTTATTTTTTGGCATTTGCAACCAGCCCCAATGTGATTGTTCTGTGTCAGTAGAGACACCTATAACTTCAACATTCCTACTTTTAAAGTCTTCTAATTTCTCTTGAAACGCAAATAATTCAGTAGGGCAAACAAACGTAAAATCCTTAGGGTAAAAGAAAAGGATAACATATTTCCCTTTAAATTGAGACAACGTGAAACTTTCAACTATTTCTCCACCATTTATAACCGCTTGAGCGTTAAAATCCGGAGCACTTTTTCCAACTAATACAGACATTATTAAATTTTTAAATCAGTTTAAATTTTATAATTGCAAACTTACTAAAATGTTTAATTAGTTGAAATTAGGATGTACTTAAACTTCGTAAATGCACTGTTTAGGTTAGAATTAGTCGCTGCATTTCGTGTGATTTAGAAATTGATTTATCCCATTTAGGATAAATTGTATTCTTCTTTCACAAAAGCTACGACTTCTTTTTCTACCGCTTTCATTTTTTTATGAAAAACGGAAAGGTAAATAATAAGAGGGATGAGTATTCCAAGCAAAAGAAGGCAAAGCATAAAAAGCATAGCTCCACCTGCGGATGGGAAATTTCCATTAATAATCAAGCTTTTCTTTCTCACCAAGACCGTGCAGCCTATACTGCTTGTTTTAGCAACATTGATTAAAGATCTATTTCTAAATGAAAGCTTATAATCTGGAAATTTTGCTTCGATTTTGGTTTTTAACTCATTAGCGTCAATACTGGATTCGGCAATAGCAATTTTCATAGTAAGAATTAATTTTGATAAGTATAATCAATAATAGTGCTTTTTTTTTAATGATATTGAGTCTGAATAGGTAAAAAGTATCTTTAACTTCTGTGCATTGAGAATAATTTTATTTGTAATATTCGAAGTGCTCCACCAGAATTAAAATAGAATTCGAAAGGACAAATATTGAGCTAAAATGTAGAAAGAATTTCAGCAAAAGCTCTTTGTTTAATTTCTTTTTAAGTACAACAGAAAAACAATATAAGTGCAATAGAGCCATACATAGACTGGAAAAACAGCATACACTAGATCGTGATGAAAACTAATGGCTAAAGTGAGCGACCAGCTCCCTAACGAGAAGAGCCAAGCGCTACTTTTTTCATTCACAGGGTCTTTGTATGCTTTAATAATGGTTGGAAGACCAATGATTAAGTCAGCTAAAGTTGCATAAATAGTAGTCAACCAAGGGTCATTTGAAATCAAATACAGAACGATACAAAAAATGCCTAAAAAAAGGAAATACCAATCCCTAGAGGCAAGGATGTAGTTTTTTTTAAGTAAAGCCGCTGTGCCGATTGCAATACAACCCAAGGTGCAGGTAATGATACTCATCAAACTCCAATCCCAACCAACGCTTATATATTGTGCAGTGCAAAGTGTCCCCATTAATAATGCCCAACCGTACCAAGACATAATAGAGGGTTGCACTTTCTTCTTCCATACATCGAAAAAATACGTGACTTGTCCAAGTACGATAAGAAAAGAGGCAATAAGGGCTAGGGGTCTTTCGATATTTAAAATTAGGTCAGACAGTTGTGTTTTTTTTGCAAATGCGATTAAACATTTTTATTTCAATGTCTTTTTCATTTTTTTTTAAAAGTGTTGGTCTGGATGAGTTTCATTATTGCTTTATTTTCCATGGGGGATTTAATCTGTTTTCACCGGCATGGTAAAGAATTAATTGATTGCCATCAGGATCTTTTAATTTGGCCTCCCTCCATAACCAGTTTTTATCATTAGGCAGTTCATCAAACTTTATGTCTTTTGCTATTAATTCATCCACATATTCATCCAGATTTGAACATTCAAAATAGACGAATATTCCCTCACCTTTTGGTAATGCATTGACTTTCTGAATTGAAAACGTTGCATCACCATTTGGGCAATTAAACCTTGCGTAACCCGGATGTGAATTAACAATCAGTT
Organism: Crocinitomicaceae bacterium; assembly: GCA_018663635.1. Lineage (GTDB taxonomy): Bacteria > Bacteroidota > Bacteroidia > Flavobacteriales_D > Parvicellaceae > UBA10066. The sequence continues at coordinate 5,726 of JABJPZ010000011.1, read as the reverse complement.
TCAAGCCTAATTTTTGATAAAATGGAATGGATTTACTTAGTATTAATGAGGGTACAGTTATTTGATTTAGATTCAATTTGAAGTAAAGATTTTTGTCAATGCTGAGCCTTTATAAACTCGTTCATTAGGTGACGAATGAGCTAACCTAAGAAGGGTAGATGTATTTATTTTATGCTCGAGCATTAATCAAATAGGAAAGAATAAAAAATAGAATGGTGCATTAACTCAAAATAGCTTTGGCGTTGAAGTTAAATCAATTCTTTCGTACTACAATAATTTAAGTTGTCATTAAGCGGCCCATTATCAAAATAGGTATATAAGTATCATTGATTACCTCGTTAATAATATTGGTTTTTCTACGCAATGATTTATCAAAAAACTTTTTTTGTTTTCCTCTATTTAAACAGAGTAATTCATTCTTTTTCTCAGATGCGTGTTCAATTATACCTTTTACGATGCTTGAATTTTGAAAACTTTTACTAACAATTTTCAGGTTGTTGGACTCGGATTTAGTCCACGTCTTGGGAATCTCCATTTCCTTGATGGGCTCATCAGTTGTTTTAACCGTAAACATGGTTAATGGAGGAATAGTGTGTTTAGCGAGGTCGATAATTAAAGAAGCATTTTGAAACGGAGGAACCTTGTTATTACTAAAACCCAAAGAAATTCTTGTGTCAGGCATAAATTCATAATCTTTATCGATAATTAATACTGCGCCATCAAAATTATTTACAAGGTAATTTGACAATTTTCCAGAAAATTTATTTGCCGATTTCTTTTTTCCAATGATTATCAAATCTGAATTAATTTCACTGATCAAATTTTTCGTTTCGTGAATAATATTTCCGATTGAATAATGGTATGTTGCTTGAACATTCTCGGCAATAATAATCTCAACTATTGACGATAATTTAGCATTAATTTTTTCGGCTTCAGTTTTTAAGGCATTTAACCCAACTCTTTGATTTTCAGTAGTTACTATTTCTTCAGGATTACTTATGTGGGCAACGTGTATTTGGCCTCCAATTGTTTTTGCAATGGTTATAGCATACTTTAAAGCTAAGTAGGATGACTCTGAAAAGTCCATTAAAACAAGAAAATTATAACCTGTAATCATTTTTTTTTCTTCAATGTTTTCCATAACAATTATTTATAGTGCAAATTTTTATCATTCTATGATTTAAGTACTTCTGGATTGATTATGTTTACTTTAATCTTTCGAGATTCAGCTGATGTGATAAAATCTGTAATGGTTTCATTGATGTCAAAGTCAATTTTTTTGACTTTACTAAGATCAATGATTACATCTTTTCCAGTTTCAATTTCATCAAGTATGCGTTTGATTTTAATTTTATTCAAGAAGGAGGCGTGTTGGGATAATTCAAGTTGAATAGCAAAACCGTTTTCGTTTTTTTGATCGTCCTCTAAAATGTTCTTTATGTCGATTTCTAAGTAAGCACGTTTATACTTTTTCAGGTTAAAATTAAATTGTCGAATTATTATAATCAGAAAAGCTACAGCTAATCCTGAACCAACACCTTTCAAAAGATCGCTTGCAATCATTACTACGATTACAGTAAAAAAAGGAAGCCATTGAGATATTCCTGCTTTTACCATACCTACTATTGTTTTTGGATGAGCGAGCTTAAATCCAATTAACAATAAAACTGCAGCTAAAGTAGCTCTTGGAATCATATTCAATACTCCCGGTATTGCCAACACGAATGCAAAAAGAAAAACACCATGCATCACTGCCGAATATTTAGTTTTGGCTCCTGACGAAATATTGGCTGTAGAACGCACTATTACTTGTGTAATTGGAAGGCCACCTACTAGGCCGGAAAAAATGTTTCCTACACCTTGGGCAATTAATTCCCTATTCATGGGCGTGTGCCTTTTGTTTGGATCCATTTTGTCGGTAGCTTCAACACAGAGCAATGATTCAATACTGGCAACAAGAGCTATTACAATCGCAACTCCGTAAACACGAGTATCGGTTAAAGCTGAAAAGTCAGGAAAGAAAAGTTGTGCTTTAAATTCACTTAAACTACCGGGTGTTGGAATAGACACCAAATGTTCTCCAGCTACGAGTAAGTCACCTTTCAAAAAGAAGGATGCAAGTCCAATTGAAATTAATATTGCGAGTAAAGGAGCAGGTATCATACCCAGAATATTATGATTCTTAATAAACTTCATTCCCCATAGCACAAGAATTATGAGTGAGACAATGGCTACTATTGTAGCTCCCCAGTGAACTTTTTCTAGTGCATATCCAATTTCAGAAAAAGTTGTATGACCATCCAATTGATGGAACCTCAAATCACCTTCAGGATCTTTATCGTAACCAAAAAAGTGAGGTAGTTCTTTTAGAAAAATAGTAATGCCAATTCCTGCTAACATTCCTTTGATTACAGATGTTGGCATATAATAGGCTATGGCTCCACCTTTAATAAGCCCAAATATTATTTGAAATACTCCTGCAATTGCAACTGCTAAAATGAATTTCTCAAATCCTCCATTGCCAAATCCTCCAAAACTTATTATTGCCGAAGATACAATGGTGATTAAACCTGCAGCAGGACCGGAAACACCGAATCTAGAGCCGCTTATGGCACCTACAATAATTCCACCAATAATACCTGCAATGATACCAGGGAAAACGATTCCAGCAAAACCTTCAATATCATCTTGACTACCATAGCTAGTTGATGCTAAAGAAATACCTAAACACAAAGGAAGTGCCACTAAGAATACGACAATACTCGCAGGTAAATCCTGTCGAATATTTTTAAAAAACGCTTGTTTTGAAGAATTAATATTTTTTCTCACTAGACATTTTATTTACCTAAATGAGAACAATGTTAATTACGCCATATTAGAGCAAGATTAAACTGAGATTAAAAAGAGATTAGAATTAGTAGGTTAGTCAGATTGTAGGGGAAGCTCAATATGTACTTCTGTTCCCAAATTTACTTCGGATTGTATTTTCAGTGTTCCTTTGTGCAGTTGAATTATCCTCGAACTTAGTGTCAATCCAATTCCTGAGCCTTTAATTTTAATAGCATTGTTTCCTCTATAAAAAGGTGCTATAATTTTATGGATATCCTTGGCTAGAATACCAATACCGTCATCTTTGATGATCAATTTTAATCGAAATTCGTCATAGGTTAACGAAACGCTAACTATCTGGTTAGTTGAAAATTTGCAAGCATTGTCGTACAGGTTAATTATGGCTGTTTTTAGTAAGTTCTTATTACCCATAACGGAAATCAACTTGTTTCCTATTTGTGTAGGAATTATTAGTTTAATTTTATTAGTCGGTTTGATAAAATCGAAACTTTCTTTTATTTCATTTAGCAGAGTGGCAAATGGAATTTTTTCAAATTCAATATTACCATCATATGCATTTACTTTTGATAATTCAAGTAGGTTATTAACGGATGAATTGAGTGCCTCTGCTTCAATTAAGATAGTAGAAAGTGATCTTTTGTATTCTTCAGCAGTTCTTGATTTGCTCATCGTAATTTCGGCCTCTCCCATGATAGCTGTTACCGGATTTCTTATTTCATGAGATGCACTACGGATAAATGCTTTTTGGGACTCAAAAGAGGCTTCTAATCGATTCAATAAGTTATTGAATGCGATAGCCAATTTCCCTAATTCGTCGTTGGGATTATACACTTTTAATCGCTGATGAATATTAGAAGCACTTATTGTGTTTGCTTTTTCGATTTTCTTAGAAATGGGTAGCAGCATTCTTTTAGTGATGGCAAAACTGCCAACAAAAATTAAAGGGATGCTGAATAAAGTTAAAAGCAAAATGATATTTCTTAGAAAAACCAAATTTTGCAAAGCGACTTTATCTAAAGCGGTTACAATCACCAAATAGGTTGCTCCTTTAATTCGAAACTTTTTGCTAACTCCTTGCAAGTTGTCGACTTCGAAGTACAGATTACGAAGAGAGAGTAATTTACCTAGAACTTCTTTCGGATAGTTGTATTTAAATGAAGGCTCTTTGTTTGGATTAATTTCTACTACCTCTTCAGTTTCTTCAGGTAAGCTGTGAAGAAATTGATTGGTTATTTTCTTTAATTCTGCGGGGCTAAAAGATTCTTTCTCTAAGAATATTTTTTCAGTAATATTTACTCGCTCTTCTAGTCGAATTTGAAACTCGTGTTTTTGGTGATTGGAAGAAAGCCAATAAACGGTAATTCCAAAAGCTAAAAAAAAAGCACTTGCAATTATGGATAGGGTTAAGGATAGTCGAGTTTTTATTTTCATGCTTCGTCCTTTATAACGTAACCCATGCCAATAACGGTTTTAATAATTTTAGACGAAAAACCATGCTCTATCTTTTTACGTAAATAATTGATGTAAACATCAATAACATTTGTTCCCATATCAAAATCAACTTCCCAGACAGCCTCAAGTATGTCTGTTCTGGAAACAACCCTGTTTTTATTTTTTAAAAGGTATTCTAATAGTCTAAATTCTCTAGCTGTGAGTGATATTTCAACGCCTTCTCTTTTAACTGACTTGGAAATGAGATTCATTTCTAAATCTTGAAATACAAGACTTTCATTTCCTTCATTCTTGTGAATGGTTGCTCTTCTATGTAGCGCATGAATACGGGCTAGCAACTCTTTAAACTTAAACGGTTTTTTCAAATAGTCATCTGCACCAGTTTGAAGACCTGTCACAATATCGTCTGTTGTGCCAAGTGCTGTTAGCAACAATATAGGCGTGTTTATTTTCTTTTCATTTTTAAGTGTGTCGCACACCTCAATGCCCGTAATACCTGGCATAATTACGTCAAGAATAATGATGTCAAAATGATCTTGAGATGCCAACTTTAGTCCTGTCGTTCCTTCAAATGCTTGCAGCACTGTGTTGCCTTGCTCCTCTAAACCTCTCCTAATAAAAGAAGCCACATTTTGATCGTCTTCAATCAAAAGTATTTTCATGAAATTAAGTTATAAATTTTATTGTGTTTTAGATTATGGAAATGTTCTTTTATAAATCAAAAGATTATAAAATTACAATCTGCATTCTTATCCTAATAAAGAGCGGTGCAGAAAAATCTAAGTTCTTGAGAAAAAATTTAGCTGCTACCGCCTTAGCTGTATTATTACATGATCATTTTATAAAGTAATTTTGAGGAATTGTTTAAAGAAAATAATGAATCAAAAACAACTTATATACAACTCGTTGAGGTCTTGGAATCAACAATTAATTTGATTTAAACAAAATCTGTCTTCATTGCGCGATGCATTTAATGCAACATTAATTCTTCGATTTAGTTATCTTCCACCTTTGTTTTTTTAAATTTATTCTGATTACTTAATCGCATTTAATGTAATATTCAAATGGATAGAAGAATTATGATACCGCCGGTAATGACTGTTTTGCTATTGCTGAATTCTTTGGTTTATTACGGTTTTAGGGCTGGTATGATTCTGTATTGTATTGATGTGCTGCAACTGCCCGACACTAGTGTTTTTGGCTTATATAATCAGTTTACTTTATTAGTCGTTATTTTACCACTATTTGGTGGAATCATAGCTGATTTATTAGTCAGCAGAAGGATTATGCTAGTTATCAGTTCAGTACTTTCTATAATTGGATTTCTCTTGCTCTCTGGAGGCAATGAGGTTAATTTACCTTGGTATATGGGAATAATTGCGTTAGGAACTTGTGTTACAAAAGTAATGCTACTTGCTGGTATT
>JABJPZ010000122.1 GCA_018663635.1 Crocinitomicaceae bacterium | reverse complement strand
TAATAGGATGTTCGTAATTTAAATGCATCAAAAATAGAGGTAGAAGATACTTTGTTATTTCGTCAATTTGATACGATTAAATACAGTAGCATATTGACCAATCGTATTATTATCAGAATCTACTATTTGGATTCCGCCACCTCCTGTACCGGAAAATTCATTGCGTTCAACTCGATCAAATGAATAGGCGTATGCTTCTTGATAAATTCCAAATTCAGATGATGGTGTTAATGTTGGAATTGCACCAAAAAGAACATTGCTTGATAAACTCAATATAGGAATAGACTCGGTAATTTGAATTTCGCTGTCTAAAGAAGAATTCGAAGATTCAATATTTACAGAATACCACCTAAAATTCGCACTTTTGGATATGCCATCAAAAGTAATGGTATAATAGCCTGTTCCGCCCTTTTCGAATGTGAAGGTGCCTGCATTTGTTTCAGTACCAGATTTAGTTCCTTGAAATAAAGAGGTATCCGTAATTTCTTGAGAAGCGATTGTCCAATCGAGTTCGGCGACTTGCCAAGTTCCCACTCTTTGTAGTTTTCTTTCGGCTCGTTTGGCCTTTGAACAAGAGGCGCCTATAAAAATGAAGGCTAAGCATAAGATGTAGATGTTTTTTTTCATGATATTATGATTTATTTTAACAAATTTTTAACAAACACTGTGCCAAGCACTAGTTTGGTGCAAATATGTTTTCTAGAAATTTTTAGCTAAACAGTGTGAACGATTGAAATATTTTGATTTCAAAAAGAGAGAATAAAAGATTAAGAAAATCGAAACCCAATAACCAGGACATCATCTACCTGTTCTAAATCTCCTTGCCATTGAGTAAAGGCATCTTCAAGAAGGTTCTTTTGTGTGCTTAAATTTTCATTTTGCATGGAAATTAGTAATTTTTTAAAATTGGCTGATTTTAATTTTTTTCCTTTTACCCCTCCGAATTGATCTGAGAAACCATCGCTGAATATATAGATGGTATCTCCTGCTTTCAAAGTAACTTTGTGTGTGACGAAAGGTTGATCTATATGGTATTTGCCAATCGGCATCTTATTGGCTTTAATTTCTTCTACTACTTGCGATTGATTACGGATAATCCAAAGGGGATTGTGGGCACCGGCGTACGATAGTTCATTCCCTTGAAGTTTGCATAGAGCAATGTCCATTCCATCGCTGATTTCATTTTCACTATTTCCAAATTCTTGCGTAATGATAGATTTTGTTTGATCTAAAATTTTACCAGGTTCTAGTAATTGATGCTCCCGAACCGACTTATTTAATGCATTATTGCAAACTACCGACACCATGGCTCCAGGGACTCCATGACCGGTGCAATCTGCAGCAGCGAAAATTATTTGATTATCGGATGTCTCTAACCAGTAAAAATCGCCGGCTACAACGTCTTTCGGTTTGTAAAGTACAAATGAATTGTTTAAATGTTCTTTTACTTTATTATCAGTTGGTAGAATGGCAGTTTGGATTCGTTTTGCATAGGCAATGCTGTCGGTAATTTCTTGGTGCTGTAACTTTAATTGATCCTCACTTTTCTTCCTTCTGAAGACTATGCTTCTAGTAATTATATTCCACGTTATGAGTCCTGCTAATACCGTAATAAAACCAATGGTAAGTAGCATACTGGCAAAAGGCCAATGCATGATTTTGAACAGATAGCCCAAAACAATTAAGTTAAATCCAATGAAGTCAATATGACTGAGCATAATTAGCTCTAGCTTTGATTTAGACAGCGGTTTCCACTTATTATACCTGTGTTTTAAATGCAGAGGAGCAAAGGCAAAACAATACCAAAGAGTGCTGCAAATCATAATAGCATTGGCACCCATGTATTGCTCAAGCTTCAACAGTACTCCAACGAAGTAGCCAATAATTGCAACAAGTAAATAAATAAATCTGATTTTATTTCTTCGTTCTAATCCCAAATCACGGGGAATCAAGGAGGCACCAAACGGTAAAAAAATACTAATACTAATTATTAGAATGCCGTGAATTGTTGTCGGAATTAAATCAATATAGCTTTGAGGGGTTAGTACAAAAAGTAATAAGAGAATGGAAAAAATAATAATTAGAATTATGCCAACTTTTTTTTTCAATTTTCAACTTTTGGTTCATGCAACGACCAACATCGATCTTATCAAAATCGGTTAATAGAGTGCGCCCTAAGATAAGAAATTGAACAGTATTTGGTTGGGAAACCCGATATTAAAACTTTTATTAAAGTTTTGAAACGGGTACTACTGTAATGTGTTTTCCCTCATGATAAAAATGCAATTGGTAGACTCCTGATGGATATGGATTCAAATCAATAATTCCGTTCCCCGATTCAAAAAACGCATTAAATATTAATCTGCCAGCACTATCAAACAAGTGCACTTCATTGGCTTTACTATTTCCTGTTGTATTGATATGAATGATGCTTGAAGTTGGATTTGGATAAATCTTAATTCGGTCATTTAGAACCTCCGGTAAATTAACACTACTAATAGTTATGCAATCTGAAGTGTCCTTGCAACCGTTGAGTATGATTTCTACCGCATAATTACCACTGGTATTTGCGGTAAAGGTTTGAGCATTTTCTCCAACAATAATAGAAAAGCTACTATCACAATATAACCATTGATAAATGGCTCCTATTTGGTTCGAAGTTAAGGTGTTCCCAATTTGAGTCAAGGTATCATTTATTGTATTAATGGTCAGATTTAAATTAACGACAGAGTCGCAGCCAACGGAATTAGTCAGTATTTGGGTTGCAGTATTATTGTTTGTAGAATAGGTGATTCCATCAATCCACGTGTAAGTTTCACATGCCTCTTGAATATCTTCAAATGTTGAGCTGTTATTAATGGTTAATTCTAAATTAATTACAGAATCACAACCTTCAGCGCTAATCATAGTATGGGTCGCAGTACTGTTATTTGCAGTATAATTATTACCGTCTATCCAAGTGTAGGAATCACAAGCTTCAATGGTGTCTGAATTAACAGTTGCAGCGCTTTCTTGATATACTCGAACAAAATCAATAATCATTGGACTTTCTATAAAAGCAGGATCAATTATATTTTGAATGGCAATGTTTAGCAAAATATATTGGTCTGCTACGAATGGCCAGTTGCTCATGTCTTTTGGATCAGGTGCATAAACGTAAAATAAATTACTGTCGACACTAAATCGAATGGATTCCGAATTCCACTCCATTGCATAAGTGTGAAACGTATTGCTGACATCGCTCATGGCAAGCCCACCGTGGTTCACTGTTGCACCAAAAGAAGAAGGAGTATGTAGGGCACTTTGAATATAGTTTTGATTTGTACCCCAATGTTCCATAATATCAATTTCACCACAAGCGGGCCAACCAGTTGTGCCGTGGCTTGCTGTCCAGTAGCCACCTGGTTCGATGATGTTTTTACCTAACATCCAGATAGCCGGCCATGTCCCTGAGCCTGTTGGTAATTTCGCTCTGACTTCAACTCTACCATGCGTAAATGCGAATTTGGAATTCAATCTTGCTGAGGTATAATTTTTTGTTTGGCCTTGATCGGTGAATATTTCTTTTTTGGCTATTATATGCAAATACCCACTATCGACAAACGAATTATCTGTCCGGTCCGTGTAGTGTTGCACTTCAGAATTATACCAACTTACACCATCTGGTAATTGCGTTTGGTGGTGCCACTTGGTAGAATCAATCGATCCTGCAGTGTCAAATTCATCAGACCAAACTAATTGATTAAAAATAGGATCACATGGTGAACTTCCGAGCAAACCGTCGTAATTAAAATCATCTATATAAGCAATAACTAAGTCGTTGTTGTTTTCACCATTTACTTGAATTAATACTCGGTTGAAATCTGTTCGATAAACAGGATCTATCGAACCTGGATCGAAATTTTGAAATGGATCGGTCCCAAAATCAAAATTCAACGTTTGCCATTGGTCTAAAACAATGGGTTTGATAATTTCACTTTGCGTGGTCCAGGGGGAACCCAAAGTCCCATCTTGTAACTTTAGAGAAACTTGATTTGGTTGACTTCCAGATATTGATGAAGCGGGAACATAAATCTGCAATGAAAATGTACGATTAATAGAAAGATTGAAGTTGGTAACAACATCAAATCGAACATTACCATATTGACCGCCGTAATCGTTGTATTCTAGAACCGTTGCAGAAGGATTTGCGGCATTTACAAATGGGTTCGAGAATGAAGTATTTAGGTTGCAATCATCTCCAGTCCATGAAGATATTGTTCCTGCCCCTTCAAAATTATCATGAACGGCTTGACCAAGTGCAGTCGGTACATTGTTTAGCATAATAGCTAATAAGGTCAAGGTAAAAAGATGGGAATTACTCATGATTGAATGTATTTATTAAATAGTTTGTTAAAGGTATGAAATTATTACTGTACAAAGTACAATAAGTTATTATTCTGTGTTAATTATCTGCTCAATTGTATCATTTTCAATTACCACAAAAAAAGCGCTTGCCATTTGGCAAACGCTTTTATCAGTGTGACCTCGACAGGAGTCGAACCTGTAACCGCTTGATTCGTAGTCAAGTACTCTATCCAGTTGAGCTACGAGGCCTTTGTTTGCGCGAAGATAAGAAGAACAAAGGAATATTCTACTAACAACGATAGTCCATTTAAAGAGACTTTCTTTCGATAATGGTATACTCGATATTCGTGTTGATTTGTTTTCCGTTAATTACTACCTCGGCGGCGAGCTGGCCCATGTGATTAAAATTGGGTAGAATAGCAGTAATTCCACCAATCAAAATTTCATTAAGTGGATGGTCGGTATAGCTAATTATCCCAATGTCTTGGGCAATTACAAAGTCATGTTGTTGTATGTTTAGAACGGTTGCTGCTAATTCGTTTTCAGTTAGCGCTAGAAAAACCGAGCCGGATTTTGGTACATAAGTTTTTATATTTTCAATTACATTGAATTCGAGCTGAAATTCTTCGGCAAACTTCGAAATTCCGTCGAGTGTTGTTTTTGGATAATAAGTGAATTCAGGAAATACAACGTTTATTTGGTTGTATTTTGTTAGTGTTCCACTCAAGTCTTTTAACGCATGGTATAAAATGTCTTCAAAGTTCTGAATGATGGATGAGTAAGCTCCTTGAATTCCGGCTAAGTCACGATCAATGACCACGAGCTTGTGTTTGGGTAAGCGATTGATTAACCTGATAGCGTTTTGCTCGTGCTCACTAAAATGCCCCATAATGACGTAATGAGAATATTCATCCGGAGCATGAATCAGGTAATCGATAAATGTGTCAGGATCTTTATGATAAACCAAAAAGTCGATTAACGTATGGTCGTTAATCGTTTGCATGAAAGCACGGTGAATCAAATTGTTTTGGCTGTTCATGATGTCGAACATAAGCATCACTTTCTTTCTATCTAAATCATTGTCCTCAGAAACGAAGAAGCCTTTACCAGGAACCGAAACAAGAATGTTTTTTCGTTTTAACTCGTTATAAGATTTCTCAACCGTTTTCCTCGCAACATTGGTCATTTCAGCCACTTCATTAATAGAGGGAAGCTGAGCATTAGAACCTATTAATTCGTCTCGTACCGCATGTATGATACAATCCTGAATTTGGACGTAAATCGGTTTGGGCGAATGCTCATCTATTTCTATTACTACTGACATAAAATTCTTACTATTGATAATTTAAGGATTATCGAGCAAATAGCTGTGAAATATTTTTAAACGCTTTAAATTCTAATGCGTTTCCGCTTGGGTCCAAAAAAAACATGGTCGATTGTTCACCAGCTTCACCTTTAAATCGTGTATAAGGTTCTATCACAAATGGAATTCCTTGAAGTCTTAATTTTTCAGCTAGACTGTTCCAATCCTTTTGTTTTAATACTACTCCAAAATGCGGCACGGGCACCGACTTTTTGTCAACATCATTGTTAATGATTTTTGGTATTGAATCACTATGATGTATAACAAGCTGATGACCAAAAAAATTAAAATCGACCCAATGGGACGAACTTCTTCCTTCTTCGCATCCAATGATGTCTCTATAAAAAGTTCTGGCCGCGTCTAAATCAGTAACAGGTATAGCCAAATGAAAAGGACTTAGTTCTTGCATTATCGAAGTTTTGTTAATTCGCACTTTCTTCCAGCTGGATGTTCTGGACTAATGATGATACAAGAATAATAGCTCTCTTCTCCAGAAAGAATTTTGCACAACAATCCTTTACCAACAAGAACTTCATTGTTGGCACTTGTTGTTTTTAAAAGTGTCAAAATGTATTCACATTCACTGGTCCATTCAATTTTAAATTTGTGTTTTTTATGGGCTTTATTATAAGTTTCTATTTGATATTTTTTGGTTCGCTTAATCTTTATTTGATCTCCTTCAGGAGCACTCAGGACAAATCGCCCCGTTTTATAATAAGAACAGTCGAGCATTTCCTCAGATTGTCCAAATACAGTGGAACTTGCAAAAATGAATAATATAAAAAGAAGGTATGTCATTTCTTAAGTACCTCCGATGTTAATACCAGTCGTTTATTTCTCGGGAATGAATTCGCAACGACTGTAACTGATTTTACTTGTTTCCCTATCATACCCTTTGTATCAACCGTTATTTTAATTTTGGTGCTGGCTCCTGGTGCAATAGGTTTTTGATCATATTCTGCTACACTGCAACCACATCGCGTCACAACTTTTTCAATTTCTAATGGTTTTGTACCTGAATTATAAATTACGAATTCGTGCGATACTTTATCACCTTCGGTAATACTCCCAAAATCATACAACGCTTGACTGCAAGAGATTTCAGCATAAACTGAATCTCTTTTAGCCTGTGTTATACTTTGAATTTCAATTTTTCTTTCTAATCCTGCTGCTCGTGAATAAACAGAATTTTTTTGGTCATTTACGTTATCTGATACTAAATTACTAGCTGTATACTCACCGAACGGAATTTTATTGAAAGATAACGTTCCTCCATTCTCAGCAGTTGCATCTATGTATTCGTTGAACTCCCCTGTATTGTACTCTCTTAAGTAATTCATTAAACTCGTAATCCTTCGCCCCGTTAATTTTACATTGTAATCTGTTTTTGCCAATGGCGATGCAAAGCCCTTGATGGTTAATTCAATGTTTTGTCCTTTTTCTAATTCCGTCAAGAGTAGTTTTGTAAAAAGGGCAAGGTCCTTAACTCCTTGATCAACGAAATCGTTAAAAAAGTCTTCAATGTCGAGCTGAGCTTCAATCGATTTTTCTTCGTTCAGTCCAGCACTATATTCGAATTTGTAAGTGGGCATTAAATCGTGGTAGTCATTGTAAGTTGTAATGTAGTTTAATGCAGTTGTTGTATCCGTAGTTCTTGGATTTGGACAGTCGTTGTGAAAGTACAGCGTGACAGGTAAATATTTGTTTAAATCAGCAAGTGTTTCTATTACAATTTCATCTGTTTTTCTTTGTTCGGTTGGAAGAAGAACACTCCAAATGTCATTGCAGCAAGTAGGACCTTTTTCAAAAATAGAACCGATTCGGTTAGAAGTCAAGAATCCCTGTCCATTATGATCTGCCGAAAAATAAAAATCATTCCAAGAGCTGTTTATCGGTTGCCCCATATTAATGGGTTGGCCTAATTTATCCAACGGACCAATTGATTTAAAAACATCAAACCCTCCCAAGTTTTTGTGCCATTTTGAACTGAAAAAAAGCGTGTTTAAATTGGAGTCATAATATGGAGTAACTTCATCGTCTGGCGAATTTACTTGCTTACCGAGGTTGATTACTTCTCCAGTTTGGCTTTCTGTTTGAAGGGGCGCATAGTACAGATCAAGTTTGCCTTGTCCACCGGGCCGATTGGATGAAAAAAGTAAATATTCTTTTTCATTCAGCTCAAAAAAGAAAGGTTGTGTTGCAATAAAATTACCATTTATATCACCCGTTAGTTTTGTTGCCTCTGACCATTTGTTATTGTCATAATGCGCCATATAAATAGCACTTTTATAATCATTTCCTGCTTGTACAAAATAAAAACGGAGTCCGTCTTTACTGAAAGTACCGGCTGCAGTGTTGTAATTTTCGGAATTAAATGAAGCGTTCATTTTTTTTGATTCAAGCCAGCTATCTTCGGTGTAAGAAGCTTGGTAAATGTGCACATGGTAGTCATTGTCAAGAACTTGTAAATTAGGTCCTGTATTTTCACTTCTTAGTGATGAAAACAGTAATTTTTCGTTGAATTTGACAGCTGAAAATTCCCAGTTAGAGGTATTAACTCCCTCTCCTAAGTTGGTAACAGTAACATCATGAGCAATGTCTTTAATGGCTCGCATTGCCCAGCTTGTTGAAAGGCCCTCGTGTCGTGCACGCATGTATTCGTAAGATTTTTTATCTTTTTTAAATAAACTGGTCGCTTTCTTCCAAGATTTTAGCGCATTTCTATAATCTTGATTGTGTTTTTGCATTTCGGCTAACCAAAAAAGCCCAATAGGGTAAATCCGTCCCCTGTCTTTCCCATATATTTTTTGATAGTAATAGGCTGCTAATTGATGATTGTTGTATTTCCGTAGCGACTCTGCGTATTTAAATAAAAGATGAATGTCTATCGAATCAATGGCGACGGCTTTAGCGTATTCAAGTGAGGCGCCATAATAGTCGCCGTCCTTGTTGTATTGATCACCAATTTCAATCAATTTCTTAAGCGATTGTGCCTCACTTAAGCTAGAGCTCAGAATCAATATAAATGCTACTAAGAATTTCATCACATAAAATCACGACAAATCCGCCGTTTTATTATTTTCGGATCGTAAATTTTTAAAACATAAATAAGAGCAAGCTCTAGTGCTCCTCTGCCGTTACTAGCAGGTCTGAGAGATGACAAATTAATGTCATAGCTCAATCCAAATTTCCAATTATCGTAGTCCATTCCGAGCATGAGATAACCCGCATCTTTATTACGGTAAAACGCCCCACCATAAAGGGCTCTGTACACGCCTCGCATATCCTGCAGCAGGTATCTTATTTTGGAACCAAATAAGGTTTCTCGATAAGTACCTTGGCCCATCAATAAAAACCCTGGAATAACCGCTATTTTTTCTGATAATAAGAGATCTGCCGAACCGTGAACTACCCACCGCATATCTAATTTGATGGCGTCTTCATTAAAAAAGCTTTGTTTAGGTCGGGTTAAGTTGAATAAGCCAACTCCTAATCGGAAACTTTTTTCATCGTCCAGCTTGTATTGTGCTAGAAATCCTGACCCTAGATTAAAGTAAGTTCTACTTTCTCGTTGAAAATTTTCTGTATTATCAAGTGCTGAATTGTAAGACCAACCATTGTATTGTGCATCAAAACGCAGTGCTGAATAGTCAATACTTCTGTTGGTAATGCCTGGTAGAAGCGCGGCGCTTAGTACTAATGACGAATCAGCATTGATACTTTTTGAATAACCTACACTGGTATTAACCATGAATGTATTAAAGCGAGAGTCTCCGGCTCGATCTTGATTGATTTGAAGTCCAGTATGGACGTTATTACAGTTCAATATGTCATTTGCGTCAATGGCAGCACTGTAGGTGGAATAGGGAAGTGTCACTGCTTTCCATTGATGCCTGTGATTGCCGACAAATCGATAGTTGCCATCAAATTGTCCAACATTTGCAGGATTTAAATTTAATGGACTCATATCGAATAGTGAGTAGTGTAAATCTTGGCTATTTGCCCCCATCACAAACCAACAGGACACAACTAAATACATTATGCAATTGCGTGTCATCATTAACGTATCAATGTTATGTTCCCTTTTTCAAAATACGCTTCATCATCTATACAAATAATGTCCAGGTAATAGACATAGACAGCAGGGTCTCCGGGTCTATTTTTATAGCTTCCATCCCAACCAATGGCTTGATTGGTTGTCTCGAATACAAGCTCTCCCCAACGGTCATAAATCCTGAAAATGAGTTCTTTGATATTGTTACCGCGAACGCGAACAACATCATTATTTCCATTTCCATCTGGAGTAAATGCATTGGGTACATACACGTCAGGTTGACCACATACAATGTCTGCTACAACAATAGTTATAGAGTCTTGTTTGCTACAAGGACCGTCTGTAATGGTAACATAATAGGTAGTTGTTCCGCTCGGAGTTGCAATCGGATCTTGACTGTTGGCGTCATTTAATGAACTTGCAGGAGACCAGGAATAGGAATAGCCGCCAGGTGTAGCATGCAGACCAACGCTTACACCAGTTGGAATGGTATCATAATCAGCTGTTGCAAAAACCGAGGTAGATGGTAAATTGGAAACGGTAATTAAAACGGAGTCAGTAAGCAAACATCCAGCAGAATTCTCGGATTCAATATAAAACCAAGTATCCATTATGGGCGCCACAACAATTACATCTGTGCTGTCACCGCTAATGATATCCAAATCATTGCTCCAATCATATGATAGTGTGTCTGAAGGATTTAAATTGGTTACATCTAAAGTTACCGTGTCTCCCTCACAAATAATTAGGTTCGGTAATAATTCTATTTGAGAGGAGGCAAGGTTTACGAAAATACTATCACTCAGGGTGCAACCATTGTTGCTTATTTGAACATAATAAGTGGATGGAATCGTTGGACTAACATTGAGAGAATCACTGGTTATATTAGTGTTTAAGGTGTCAGAAAAGTGATTATTTGACGACCAGATGTATGTAGTTGATGTACCGAATGAATTAGCAAATAATGTGGTAGAATTGGATCCATTACAAAGTACTGTGTCGTTCGAAACACTCAGTAATGGAAGATTGACAAGAACGGTTTGATTTACGGTATCTGTGCAGACACCACTGTGTATTAAAAGCGTGTAGTTCGTTGTGCTAATAGGGCTGGTAAAGGGATTAGATACAGTACTATCAGTTAGAGAAGTTGCACCAAGAATCCATTCGTAAACAATAGAAGTGTCAGGATTGGGTAATAAACCAATTTGTTCTGTTTGCCCAGGACAAATGGCGATATCTGAAAGAGAGTAGGTAGTGTCTCCCAAGATGGTTATTAGTTTTGAAATGGTATCTCCAAAGTTACAGGTAGCGGTGTCAGAAACGATTAATGTCACGGTATAGGTTCCAGAGCTCGTGTATGTATGTGTTGGATTTAAAGTCGTGGAACTCGCGGAGCTATCTCCAAAATCCCAATAATAAGAAGTGAAATTTTGTGAAACGCTGGTGTTGTTGAAAGTGTATGTAAATGGTTCACATCCAATCGGTGGAGTATCAAAATCCGCCACAACAATCGGTAGATTAAAATCCATTTTGAATACGGCATTATTACAGTTAGAATTATTTATAGGTCCGACAGCAGTTCCGGGTGGTTCAATCGGGAAATCTGAGTTTCCAGGTAATGGATAGCTACAACCTGCACAAACGGATTGATAAACTTTGCCTTTTCGATCAAATCTACTTGTTCCTCCATCAACGTGTTCTTGAGAAATTCCGCCTCCCATAAAGCTTCCATAAACCAATGAAGAGGCATCATCTTCCAGCACCATAACGTAAAAATCACTTCCGTCAGTTGTCGATTGATGGGCATCTAAAGTAACATCCATTCCGGTGGTTAGTCCTGCAGCATTGCAAGTAGCAAATTGGTTAGTACCACCTCCCCAACCTGAAAGGTAAATTTTGTTGCATAGGTCAACAAGAAAAGCAGTAGGTGAAATGTTGGGCCCTCCGATTCCTGTTCCGAATACTGTTGAATAAATCAAAGAATCTAAGGCCGGCGTCATTTTACTAAGCATTTGGCCGCTATTGGCCGTGGAGTAACCTGCATTATGAATGAAGGTTGAATCTGGCGCTTCCGTTTGGCCAAAAATGTACACATTGTTATACCGGTCTAATTCTACAAAATAAATTTGGTCATATTCGGATGAACCATAATAAGTAGCACCTAGAACGGTGGTGCCGTCAGAAGCAATGTGTGTAATGAACCCATCGGCTCTTCCACCTTGAAAGTTAGTATCTAGTACATTTGTTGTGGTTAAAAGGGTGTCAGAAGAAGTACCCCCTGCAATGTACAAGTCATTATTGCTGTCAATAGACAAGGAATAGGCGGCGTCGTGTTTATTTCCGCCATAAAAGGAGCTCCAAATCAAGCTGGTTAAATTATTATCCATTTTAAATACACATCCATCTAAATCTCCACCTCCATAATTTTCTTGAAATGCGCCTGTTGTTGTAGGGAAGTCTGTAGATCTGGTGCTCGATACAACATAAATATTATCGTTTTCATCAATGTCTATTTCTCCTCTTACTTCGTCTGCATAATTGTACCTTAACACATTTAAGCCACAAATTGGATTGGTCCAGTTTAATCCATCGTTCTCTGTTCCACCGATTAATGTTGATGCCATCAGATTAGCTCCATCGCTTGATAAACGAGAAATAAAAATATCTGAGCCATTGTTGTATTGAACTCCTAGTCCTTGTAAATAATCTGTTCCAACTGCAGGGTTGAAACTCACCCCGCCATTATACGATGTGTCGTAAGCTGATGTCGTTACAGGATAATCGAATGAGCTCGTGCTACCCATAATAAAAATTTCATCACTGGCGTTTACAATTAAACTGTGTGGGAGCTCATCATCGCTGCCGCCCATGTAGGTAGACCAAACCATGAATGTTCCGCTGGTATCGTATTTAGATATGGCATAGTCTACAATGCCTGATTTGAAATTTTCTTGATAAGCACCAACATTGGTAGGGTAACCAATTCCAAATGCTGAACTACCTGAATACAAGAACCCTTTGGAGTCAAATGTCGCTGTATATCCAAAATTATTTGCAAATGACCCAGAATAAGTAGAAAACATTAAAGTTGGATCAATAATCAGCTCATGAGCCTCATTATAGCCTTTTGGAAAGACAAAATGAAGTGTGTTATTATGCAGCGAATACCTGCATGGCACATCAACTTTTAAGTCGTTAATAATTTGATACGCATAAGGTGCGTCCTCTATTACCGTATTAACACTTGTCTTTATATAAAGTCTTTGGTCTTTAATAAACAATTCATCCGCTCCATCATATTCAAGCTTAATTTCTGATGGATTTCCACCGGGTTTGACAATAAAGTCGTATTTCAAATTAAACACCTTAGAATAAAATTGAAGGTCAATATTTTTGTATAAGTTCTCGTATCTGGTTCGGTGAAAGCCATGTGCTTTAGATGCCCATCGATTTTTATTCCTCCCTATATTGTAATTATAGTACTCTGGTGTTTGCAATTCAGTGAAGATGGAATAATCTTCATTCATGTTCAGGAATTTCACCGTGTATGCATGGCATTGGAGCCCTTCAAGATCATGGTGTTGTTCTTTATCGAAATGTCCTTTAACGTATTTATTGAATTCTTTGGCATCGTATAAATTAAAAAGTAAGCCGTCGTTTTCAAGATAAAGAAAACCACACCGAATGTCAGCACGAAAATTTACACTGGGTTCCCATTGGCCTTTGTTTTCGATAAACTTATATCCTGCAAGCTGTTGCCCAAACAAAAAATAAGGTGTTCCAATTAGAAGTAAACCGATAAACAAAGCAGCTCTATGCATTAAGGATGCAAGTTATAAATAATTGACCTGAATTAAGCATGAAAAAGGGCAACGATATTCTAAAATCCATGATGAAATTTTGATAGGTTATCTTGTAATATCAATCTAATAACTGTTTCATAGCCAGGCCTTCTAGAATATAGACGTCTAGTTTCGAAAAAAGTTGTTGATTATACCATTGTAAAGTACTATTTATTTCATGACAAAGATGATTTTGTAAATTGCACAGTGCTGCAATACTATCGCATATTGGATTTGCCGGAGAATGCTTCCGATCAGGAAATCAAAAAGGCCTACAGAAAAAAAGCATTACAATACCATCCAGATAAAAATAATAGCTCATCTGCGAAGCGAAAATTTCAAGAGATTACTGCTGCATACAACTTTCTTTGTGGCAATCATTCAGAAATAAAAGAACCTCGTTTATCTCCACAACAAATGGCCGATTTGCTTGAGCAAAAATATCAGGATGAAAAGAGAAAGCGATTGAAAGTGAAAATGAAGACGCTTCGAATGCATCAATTAGAAATGATGCAAAACTCTAGATTATATAAATTAGCCATCAGAATTCAACGACTTGTCGCTTACGCTACTATCGGTATTGCAATTGCATTAGTTGTTATACCCATTATAACCTTTTGTGTTGAATTTGGAGATGTAAGATATTCATGGGATAGAGGCCTTTATTTAGGAATGATTATGGCCTTGGGTGGCGTATTTATGTACGGAGGAATTTATTTAGTCAAAAATAAAAAGCAATAACCTTTGTACCTTTCTAGCAAATATGTAT
>JABJPZ010000121.1 GCA_018663635.1 Crocinitomicaceae bacterium | reverse complement strand
GACGTATTGCCGGCTTTGAGTGTAGATATGATGCCTTCTGTGTCGATATGTTCGGGAGACCCGATAGATATTGTAGCGAGTGCTTCTGGAGGAAATGGCGGACCTTATGTATTTGATTGGGAAACAGGTACGGGAGTAGGACTTACACCATCAACAACGGGTAGTCCTTCTACCATAACCGATAGTCCGGTGGTAGATACGTGGTATTATGTAACCGTATCAGATGGTTGTTCATTGGATGCAGCTGATTCTGTAGAAATTATAATTAACGCTTTACCAATAAACTTTATCAATGTTGTTAATGCAAGTGGTTGTGCCCCATTTACAGCCGAATTCATTTTGAATACAGACATTGGGATTAATTTTGAGTACGATTATGATTGTGATGGCATTGTGGATTACACAGGACCAAGTTTGAATACTTCATATACCTATAATTCACCTGGATTATACGATGTATGTGTTACGGTAATTACTGCATCTGGATGTGAATCAGCCCTAACATCTCCAGGAATTGTTGAAGTATATCCAGTTCCAACAGCTGGGTTTTCTGCCAACCCTTGGGTAGCAACAGACCTCAATCCAGTTATTACGTTTCAAGATGAATCCAGTGGAGCCTTAAATTTTGAATGGACTTTTGGAGATGGTGAAAATGCAATTGGTTTGGAATCGGACATATTAAGTACGACAAATACAAGTGGTACAATAGGAATGCCTGTTCATTTTTATAATACGCCAGGTGAATATACAGTTACACAAACAATTACTAATCAATATGGTTGTACTGATGTTGTATCCTACGTGGTTATAGTAAACCCAGATCAAACCTTGTTTGTGCCAAATACATTTACACCTGATGGAGATGGTATCAATGATTTTTTCATTCCGAGGGGAATTGGTTTTGATAACGAGTATTTCGAAATGTACATATTTGACCGTTGGGGTGAAGAGATTTATCAGACAAGAAGTATTAGTCTGCCATGGGATGGAACCGTCAAAGGCGGAACTGTTATGGCTCAAACTGATGTTTACATATGGCTTATTAAGGCGCAGACCGTGAATGGTGAACAAATAGAATTAAAGGGACACGTAACTCTGTTAAAATAATATATTGGAGTCTATTTTATTCGGGTCGAGAGTTCATTCATAATTAATTAGCTGTCGGTTTTTATAGATTATTCATCATAACGCAAGCTACAATTCCGGCCGTTTCCGTTCTTAGTCGCGAACTGCCAAGGCTTACCGGTAGATAATTCGCTTTAAGAACATGAGTAATTTCTTGTTCGCTAAAATCTCCTTCTGGTCCAATTAATATGCAAATAGAGTTACCTAATTTTATATCAGAAAGCTCGGTTTTTTCATAATCTAAACAATGCGCTAAAAGCCTTGTATCAGAAGTATCGTTCTTAATAAATTCTGTTAACGACGTTATTGAATTAATTTCAGGTAGGTGTAATCGATTGGATTGTTTCATCGCTGAAACAGCAACTTTATGTAATCTTTCTTGATTAATTTTTTGACGTTCGGAGTGTTTACATAAAATTGGTGTGATTGAGGAGACACCAATCTCAGTAGCTTTTTCAATAAACCATTCAAACCTATCATTACTTTTTGTTGGTGCGATAGCAATGTGAATAGACCTTTTTAAAAAGTCAGGTTGGTTTTCAGTCTGAATGATTTCCAAAATGCATTTTTTTGGATGATCGTTTTTTATTCTACAACGAAAAAGGTTACCAAGTCCATCAGTTAATTGAATATTGTCTCCAATTGATTTTCTCAACACTTTTATGAGATGTTTTGACTCTTGTTCAGGTAAGGTGTGTGTTTGTCCCGAAATATTTTCTGAATAGAACAGCTGCATACTCGCAATATAATTAAATCACCTAAATCGGGGATTTACAATACTATTGAAAATGGAACCGAACGTGTAGCTAAGTCCCAAATTGGTATTAAAAGTATAGTTAGTTGCTCTCTGTCCCTGACCTGCTAGGATTTGTTCATCTGATAGTCCGGCTTTGGATAACGATATTTGATCTTGAGTGATTCCAAAATTTCCTGAAATATTAAAATTCAATCCCTTTATAATTCTTAGGTTTAAATTGGAAAATATCCTTAGACTATAAAGGTTTGTATTGTGTAAATATTGATTTGCCCATACCCCAACATTGACATTACCCCATTTTTCTCTAATTCGATGCGCTACACTAAGTCGATGAATTGGAATTAGTTCTTCGTTGATATTAAAAATTGTTGTTTCATTGTATTTGTTATAACCTAGCCCAATTCTATATGAAATTCGAAGTTGCTTTTTTGTCGATTCGGAATAAGGAAACAAATTGTATTCAATGCCAGGCTTAACATCACAATTCATTGTGTAGTTGTTGTAAATAGAGGTTTGCGCTTGTCCAAAAATGCCCCAAGACCAATGATCTGAAATACTCCATACTGCTTCAGAGTTCAAATCTTGACCTTTCAGAATAGAAGTAAACGTCTGATCGCTTAGTTCTTGCTTGGTTTCGCTATAATCTGCAGAGATATTGAACTCAAACCTGAATTTTGGACTTACTTTTTCTACATTAAAATAGCTCCAGAGATACGTGGATTTGTAAACATCGCTTCCACCAATCCACCCATTTCCACTAATCTCGAAAACCCAGTTTTTCCAGGAGTCTGTGTTCGTTTTTTGCTCAACAGGGGCATTATAAATAATTGAAAAGTCATCCGATATTGGTGTTTTTGCTGCAAATCGAATAATTCCTAATTTAAAGAGCTTGGTTTCTGAAATTCGTTTTTCCTCTGATGTTGTATTTGGACCAATTATCGTTATTAATGTATCCATCATGCCATTAAAATTATTTTGACCAATAAATTCAAATGATTCTTCCCAGCCACCAGATCCTGTAGGTTGTCTAAAACCCATTATATGAACATCAGCGAATTTCCTATCTCTTACATAATTGAAATAGGGCATGTTTTGTTTCATGTATTTGATGTCACAGAAAAAGCAATCAATAAATATTTTCGGAGCACCATTTTGTGATGAATCTGATTGCATTTTATAATCTGCGGAAGATTGTTGGTTTTGAGCGTTGTAAAATGTAGGCAATAGCAATAGCAAAAAAGTAGAAATTTTTAGCATAATTCTTTAGGTTGGTTAAATCATATAACGCCTTTTAGTAAATAAGGAACAGAGGTGTTCTAAAAAAATAAAAAACCCGAATCAAAAACTTCGATTCGGGTAGTTCATTTATCTTAAAAGGCAATTATACTGTTGCCGATACTTTAGGTGCAGCGCTCAATATTTCTTCATTTGCTTGTGAGCTAAATTGTTCAAAATTAGCGATGAATTCTTCTGCAAGCTGATTCGCTTTTGCATCGTAGGCTGCTTTGTCGTTCCATGTGTTTTTAGGGCTTAAAACTTCATCAGGCACTTCCGGACAAGATGTCGGCATGGCTAAACCAAAAACTTCATGTGTATTATAATTCACATCGTTTAATTGTCCGGTTAGAGCTGCTGTTATCATGGATCTGGTATATCGCAATTTCATTCTGCTTCCAATACCATATGGTCCACCGGTCCAGCCAGTATTTATCAACCATACATTCACATTATTGTCTGTGATTTTATTACCTAACATTTCAGCATACTTTGTTGGGTGAAGCGGTAAAAAAGGTGCGCCAAAACAAGCAGAAAATGCAGTTACGGGTTCATTTATTCCCTCTTCGGTTCCCGCTACTTTTGCCGTATACCCAGAAATAAAATGATACATCGCCTGCCCTTTGGTTAGCTTAGAAATTGGAGGGAGAACTCCGAAAGCATCTGCCGTTAGAAAGAAAATGTTTTTAGGTGCTGTTCCTTTACTTCCTTCTGCTGTGTTATCAATGTGATGAATTGGGTAGCTGACTCTTGTATTTTGTGTCTTGGAACAATCTTCAAAATCCACATCTGAAGTTCCTGCATAAAAATTGATGTTTTCAAGAATAGCACCGAATTTAATAGCATCCCAAATTTGTGGTTCTTTTTCTCTACTTAAAGAGATGCATTTTGCATAGCATCCTCCTTCAAAATTAAATACTGAACTTTCAGACCATCCGTGTTCATCGTCGCCAATTAGCTTTCTATTAGGGTCAGCTGATAATGTTGTTTTGCCAGTTCCAGATAGACCAAAAAATACTGCTGTATCGCCGTCTTCACCAATGTTAGCAGAGCAATGCATTGACAAGACATTTTTTTCTTGAGGAAGCAAGTAGTTCAATACAGAGAAGATTCCTTTTTTGATTTCCCCGGTATAACCCGTTCCACCAATAATGATTTTCTTTTTCGTGAAATTGATTACAGCAAAATTATGCTGCCTTGTTCCATCAATTTCTGGATTAGCTTCAAATCCGGGAGCACAGATAACATGCCATTCTGGCTCGAAACTTTCGATTTCATCTTTCGTAGGTCTCAGGAACATGTTAGAAGCAAATTGATTTGACCAAGGATATTCTGTTACCACTCTCAAATTCAATCTGTAATTTTCATCAGCACATGCATACGCATCTCTTACATAAACATCTCTATTTGAAAGGTATGCACATAATTTACCGTAGAGTAGGTCAAATTTTTCACTGTCAAATTTAATGTTGATGTTTCCCCACCAAACAGTATCTCGGGTAATGTCATCTTCTACAATAAAGCGGTCTTTTGGTGATCTTCCGGTAAATTCGCCAGTATCAATAGCCAAAGCACCAGAAGAAGCTAATTCGCCCATTCCTAGTATTAACGATTCTTCAACTAATTGAGCGGGCGGAAGGTTCCAAAAAGCATTTGCAACGTTACCAAGTCCCAAAGTTTTCAAGTTTGCATCTTTGGACTTCAATCCATAATCATTCATCAAGGTTATTTTATAAA
Organism: Crocinitomicaceae bacterium; assembly: GCA_018663635.1. Lineage (GTDB taxonomy): Bacteria > Bacteroidota > Bacteroidia > Flavobacteriales_D > Parvicellaceae > UBA10066. The sequence continues at coordinate 1,157 of JABJPZ010000121.1, read as the reverse complement.
TAATTCGTCAACAAACTTACAACAATCTTACCGTACATAAATAACGAAAGGATAGATTTATTCACACTTTGGTGAAGTTATTTTAATGTTGAATTATTTCTTTAGACGAAGAAGGACCACTAGAAAAATGACCCATGCAATAATTAAGCTCAATCCTCCAATTGGTGTAACAGGACCTAAAATTGATGTCAATGATTCTAATCCGATAAGAGACTTTAAGGCTAGTAAATAAATAGACCCAGAAAAACAAATAATCCCAATAAACATGAATCGAATTGACCAAATCAAATTGGTCTTTAGCTGTTCCGCCAGCAGAAACAGAATAAGAATACTTAAGCCATGATAAATCTGGTAATTGACACCTGTTTTAAAACTTTCTAATGCAGTTTTCGATAGTATTGGTTCCAGACTATGGGCACCTATTGCACCTAAACAAATTCCGCTTATAATGCAGATAGTTGCACCGATTAATGATTTTTTGTGCTTCATTCTAGGTTAAAAAAGGTGATGAATTTTTCTTTATGACGGGAAAGCTGAAATTGCAATGCCAGCTTTTCAATATTGTCTAAATCGAAAATATTTTTTTGAAGGCCCATTATAATTTCAAATTTGTGATCATCAAAATCAAACATATTTAGCAAGTCTTCAAATTGTGCAATACTTAAACATTCATTTTGTAATTCGGAATTTACGATAGCCATTCTATTTTTGCTGAAAGGCTCTTTAGCGATAAGCGCTAATATGGCTTTAAATTCTGAACTTGGGGTATTGCATCCCCTTTTGCCACTATATATTTCCGCATACGAAAGCTTTAGCGAACTGTCACTTTTCAGGATAGAATCATTCACAATATTATTAGCGATTAACAGAGAATTCTGCAATTTTAGAGAATCTGATTGAGTGGGGATTGCAGAATCTATTATTGAATTATTCGTCATCCCATATTGATAAGCTGTAGAATGGACATGCGTCGTATTGCTTGATGTACCTTGATTTTTTTTTGTTCCTATGGGAATGCCATTTTTATCCCTGACAGAGTCTTTTAAATTTACGATTAACCTGCTATCAGTTATGGTGTCACTTTGTGCAATCGGGAAAGTGTTGTAAAACTTGAATTTCGGGGTTAATGAATCAATTTTCAATTCAAACCAGTGTTC
>JABJPZ010000120.1 GCA_018663635.1 Crocinitomicaceae bacterium | reverse complement strand
TCTTCTATGTCATCAATAATGGAGTCGTGATTGGAATCCGAATTGTTACCGAGGGTAATTTTTAAGACATCTCGTACTTTTCCACCCCTATCTAATACCAAAGAAACCATCATAATTAAACTGGTAATTAAGATAGTAAAGAGTAAAATCCCAGATTCAAAATTGCCTATTGTTAGGTCATAGCTTGATTCATAGCTAGTTAGCACTTCACCATGAAAATCCATCCAACCATCGGGAATTGCATAAAAAAGTAGAATGGTGATTAATCCTCTTGGCGCGATGTATAATTGTGGAATTATTTGTTTTCTAACAATAATTAATAAGCAAAACCAGCGTACTAGGTAAAGGCTTCCAATGATAATACAACTGATGACTGCCGTTCGAACATCAACTAAAGAGGCCAGGTGGATAGTAATGCCAAAAAGGACGAAGAAAAAGGTGCGCGTTAGAAAAGCAGACTCTAAAGTCAGCACATGGAAATCATGAAAAATGGGCTTGAGCTTTTCCTTGTTGGTAAGCCGTCTCATAGGCCCTCGAAAAAATACCCCGGTATTGTTTAGAATCAGACCAAACATTAAAATAATAATCAGTGCTGATAAGTGAAATGATTTTCCGATTGCATACAAGCACATTAAAACGGCAATGATTAAAAAGAGCTTTACTTGACTGGTTATTTTTTGAAATAGAACAACTAGCGCATAGCTGGCAACAATGCTAATTACCAAGGTTAAACCAATGTTTTTTCCAACATCTACTAGTATAGTTCCAGCATTTTCAGCTGCGGCGTTTTGAATTAAAAAATAGAAAAACATGATTCCAAGGATGTCTGAGAAGGTGCTTTCATAAATCATGAACTCTCGTTTTTCTTTAGAGAGTCGACCAACACTTGGAATGATAATCGCACTGCTCATAATAGACAAGGGGACCGCGTAAACAAGGGCTTTAAAAAATGATGCATCGCTAAAAAATTGGGTAAGCACAAAAGCAATTAAAAAGGAGGAGCCAACAAGAGCGATGGTCGCGACTACAAACGAGCGAACAATAATCCCGATTTTCTCTCTTTTTAATTCAAGGTCTAATGCGGCTTCAAGCACAATTAATATCAAACCAACATTGCCAAGTATTTTTAGCTGATTCATTAAACGATGGTCCTCTTCGAGTTCAAGACCGACATACGGGGCTAAGTACTGTATTCCGACGCCTAATGCAATTAGCATTAAAACGCTGGGGACATTTGTTTTCCGCGCAACAAGATTAAACAGAAAGCTAAGAATAATAATAGCTGAAACGCCGATGATAAAAGCGTAGGTACTCATCGATTAATATTTTTCCAGATCACTTCTTGTATCTGCTTTTTTTACTTTTTCTTCCTCTTTTGGAATTACTGTTGCTGAAATACTTGAAGCGATGGATGCAAAATGGGTTTTGATAATGACATTCATGTCGTTGTTCTTAGAAGAGAAATATGAGAGGCATGCTCCTGAAGAAATTTCGGTGCCGTCCAGATTAAAAATGGTATAATGGACTTTAATTTTTCTTTTGTAGCTATCAGTAGCAAGCCCTTTTTGTGTGGGATGTGCGGCTTTTTCTATATCAAGCTGATTGATAAAAATAAAGACCGTTGCCTCAAATTTTGAATTGAGCTGAGCCAGTAGGTTCGGATTATGTATGCTTGTTGCCATGTATTTTTCCGACTGGCTGTAGGTGGTCACTACTTCACCATTATTTACTCCGCTAAAATCTTTTTCTTCAACCTCTTCTGCTTCTCCAATGGAGCTTACTTTTTCTTTTACATTGCCGACGAAATGATTGATTTTGAATTTTGCTTTTACAATTGGAGCGGCGTCTTTGTCTGGCTTGATTTCTTCGGCTGTTAAAAGCTGCTCTTGGGGTATCTCCTTGTATTTATATCCTATAGAGGAGTAGATGTAGGCTAATTCCTTATCAATGGATCCCGTATCAACATGCATTAAAGAAATGCAAGACATTTTACGGTGCATATCAGTCAAGAGCACATTGGTTAATCCAAAACGCATATTATCACGTATTTGCTGAAACGTCATTCCGGTCTTCATCGCGAGATCTCGATCTATTCCAGACATATACATCTTAGGCTCAAAAGGAATGATTAATGCTTTCAGTTTTTCTTTAGACCCTTCTGAGTAGGCTTCTTGATCGGATTTTTCATTTTTGTATATCCCGTTACGGTCCTGACCAATAGTCAACAAACTCGAAAACACAATAAAGGCCAGAAGTATTAATAATTTCATATCGAAGGAATTGCAAAGTAAAAGTACATAGATACTTGTGGACACTACAAGCATTGTCTCCGTAGTTATGAATAACGATTGGTGTATATCTGTCTAGAAAAAACCTTTAATGATATCTAGTCCATTCGCATATAATAGCAATCCTAAAAGCAAAATCATACCAACAGATTGCGCACGCTCCAGGACTTTTTGGCTCACTGCCCGACCGGTGACAATTTCCCAAAGAAGAAAAATGACGTGACCACCATCCAAAGCGGGTATTGGCAACAAATTCATGAAGGCAAGGATGATTGAAATTAAGGCCGTATTTAACCAGAACTGATGCCAATCCCACGTTCCTGGAAACATGTTGCCAATTGCTCCAAAGCCACCAACCTGGGTGGCGCCTTTTTTCGTAAAAACGTATTTGAATTGTACTACGTAATCGTGCAATGTCCAATATCCATATGAAAACCCCTCAGCAATGGCCTCAGAGAAAGAAAAGGTCTGGTGCTGTATAGAAATGGCTTGGTTAATCGCTTGTTGAGAAGGCGCAATGCCAATTGTGCCGTTACTATCCGTTTGCACGTTAACTGTCTTAATTTTGCCGTTTCTGGCGTAAGTAATGGTTAGGTCTTTGAGTTTGTTGGGCTTGATTAAGTCAACAACATCGTTCCAATAAAAAACAGGGCTTCCGTTTACGGCAACAATTGAATCCCCCCTCAGTAATCCTGCACCTTCGGCAGACCTGTCCTTAACAACAGAGTCAAGAATAGGGTGAAAACGAGGAATAAGAGGATTAATTACGTCGGTTTTCCACATTTGCATTCCAATATCATCAGGAATGGAGATGGATTCAGAAGTTCCGTTTTCATGAGTTACTTCAACACTCTCCACATCGCGCATCAACAGATGTCTGCTGATTTGTGCTACATCGAATAGTTTTTCATTATTAACTGAAACTACACGATCACCGTCTTTAAAGCCAAGCTCTTCGAATAAAGGCTCTACAGCAAAACCGTATGCAACGTCATTGCTTTCCGAATAATTTCTTCCCCAGATTCCAAGAACCATCATGTAGATTAGAAACCCTAAAATTAGATTTACAACAACTCCCCCAACCATGATAATTAGTCTTTGCCAGGCTGGTTTGGATCGAAACTCCCATGGCTCAGCTGGTTTTGCCATTTGTTCTTTATCCATGGATTCATCAATCATGCCGGAGATTTTTACAAAACCTCCCAGCGGCAACCATCCAATTCCGAATTCAGTTTTATTTTTGTCTTCTTCCCAACTTTCCGGAGTTGCCTTAGAAAACCACGCGTATTTTTTCGTGCCATTTACTTTTTTGTACCTGAACAGTGAAAACCAAGGATTGAAGAATAGATAAAACTTTTCCACTCTCGTTTTGAAAAGCTTCGCGGGAATCATGTGCCCCATTTCGTGGAGAACAATCAGTATAGAAAGGCTCAATAAGAGCTGAGCCGCTTTAATCCAAAATTCACTCATAATATAAAAAAGCAATAAAAAGTCGGTAAATATAACCTTATATTCGACAACCTGTGAAATTAGAATTAGAGTAAGGTGAAAATTTCGTCATATTAAAACAAGCGATTAAGTTTTTTAGCAAAATGTAAATGAAAATCAATTCTGCCCAGATAAATCCCGTGAGGCAAATGCCGGTTATTAACAATTGTTAATAACCTTGGTTAAAAACGTCTTAATAACTATCACACGCAATAGTTGCATTTTGCGCCAATTCTTGAGTATGTTTATAGAACCAAACGAGGGATAAAAGGCTCACCAACGGGTGATGTTTTCCCGGGTTCTGAATCGTAAATCAAATTCCTTAAAAGGGACCAAGTCGGACGAAGAAAGTCTTGGATCTGAAAGAGCGAAGCTCCAAAAAGAAATAGGGTTTAATCTATTCTCCCGAAAAGGGTTTTTAGTAGGGTTTAGTGCTCTAAGTGCTTTAAGATTTATTTCTGAAAGCTTAGTGGGAACGGAAGAAAATAAAGAGGTCTACTTCGTAAGTACTTCTCGACTTTCAACCATCTAGCAGGATTGACGGATTTGTTTCTTCGGAAATTAATTTTAGCGGTTCATGTTGGAAGATAAGAGGTAGAAACATCCTCCTTGGAGTGATGTGAAAGCCAAAGTCACAATAACAGTAGTTTGGACATTAGTAAGTTGTTTACAACTGAAAAATGTAAAAGCGAGTACATTTCTAACCGAATTGTTACTCGCTTTTCTGTTTATTGACATTTCTGTTGTTGTCAGATCTTTCAGAAGCACTTCACTGAAAAGCAATTTGATTATTACCAATCTTCATTTACCTGAATTTTAAGGGTAGAATGGGAGAAATATTTTAATTGACTCTGATTGATAGAAACTGTCAGAGATAACAGGAACAATGAAAAGGTCACTACAGATTACCAAGCGCAACGAATTTAATTCACAACAGTAGCCAAGAGTCTATGATAATTATCGTGTAAGGATGCATTTCGCACCTTCTTGAGCTTTGAGCACCTTTTTATTACTTTTAGTTTCAAATGACCAATTCTTATTTAAGGTAAAGAAATTACAGGATTTGATCCCGTGGCTTGAAAGCATTTGCAGCTGATTTTGATTGACGGGATATCGAACACTAATGCTACAATTTTCTCCAACGCACGATAGCTGATTGGTTTCAAAATCTTCTGATGCGACAAGTTTGATTTCTGATTCATTTTTGAGCATAATAAGCAGTGTCATTCCCCTAACAACTTTAAGAACCTCTGAAGAGGAATAAGCTTTTCTGAAGGAAATAAAATAGTCAGAATTATTTTTGAGAAATGACAGGTTGTAATTTCCTTTTTCATCAGAATATAATGGAAAGCTTTTAGTGGCAATTACTGTGTCCCCATTACTCTTTCGAACCCGATCTACTTTAAACTTGCACTGGCTAAATGCACAATCTGATAGCATTAGAAGTAATACGAAGGCTGTTATTGTTCCAATAGTTTTTGTCATGTTCATACTACAACAATACACATTTCTTTAGATTTGGTTCAGTGCGAGAATAGTTTTTGCATGCAGACAATCTGCGAAAACGAGAACAGTTGCCTTTGGGCTTTTGCACAACAGGAAACATCAAATAACGTAAACTAACCCGAATTTGTTGTTATTCAAAGCTTGGACATAACCAACGGGTAATATAATTACTTAAGGAGTTAAAAACAGAGAAACATCTCTATCGAACAACTTTTTAAAAGGTGATGAACTCTTGGGGATTAATCGAATTGCCGTTATACCATAGCTCAAAATGTAAATGTGCAGCCGTAGAAAGCTCGCCTGTATTACCAACTATTGCAATGGGCTCCCCAGCACGAACTTTATCGCCTTCACCTTTAAGCAGAACGGAATTATGCTTGTACACACTAATTAAATTGTGTGCGTGTTGTACCTGAATGATGTGCCCGTTATCAGTAGTCCATCCAGCAAAAATCACGGTCCCGTCTAGCGTGCTCTTAACCGCCTCGTTTTGAGGTGCAACGATATCAATACCGTTATGTCCTTTAGAGCCGCCAAATGAGTTGGTTACGTCTCCTTGAAGCGGCGTGAAAAAGAAAACCCCATTCATTTTGTCATCCCTATCATTATTGGGGGAGCTTCCTGAAATGCTAAACTGATCTTCAGCTTCGATTTTCTGGCGCAGCAAACTGTCCTCTCTAGAATTACTAAACAAGATGTTTCTGTAATCGTTAGTTGTGTCTATTGTCGAGCCAATTTCTATGTTACTTTCTGGCACTTCACCTTTTAGGAGCGAGATTAAATTATTATTATATCTGGTTTGCGCATCAGAATCACTGCTGATTGATTTTATTTCAAATAAGTTTTGCCTGTCTGCTTCAATAAGTGCTTTTTCTGCAGTGGAGTCAGGAACGTTTGCAATTAACCCATTAAGTGCGGTGTAGGAAAAAAGCAAGTAAGACAAAAGAATCACCACAATGATGCTGAATAACAAATAAATCAGCATATTGAACCGAGACAAGGTAAAGGAGTGCTCCTCTTCAAAGGTTTCGTTATTTAATCGAACATATCTCGATTTCCGCTGAATTTTTTCAGCAAAAGAGCTCTTTTTTGTAGGTTTATCAACATCCATTTACACTGTAAATATCGCAAAAATCGAACTGCACCCCACAATTATGTTTGGCCAATTCTTGAAATTCGGGTTCATTTATCAATAAATTAAAATAATTTTGCGTGTTTTGAGTTATTAAGAGGTTAATATCACGAATACGCTGAAATATAATAGATACATAATTGTTTTTGGATTGACTTTGGTCTTGTCTGCTGTCTTTGTTCGTTGTTCAACGGAAAAAAACGCATGGTTGAATCGGTCATTTCACAACACCACAGCGAGGTATAATGGCTATTTTAATGCCGGAGAGCTAATGAAAGAGGCTGTGATTAATTATCAAGAAGGCTACAAGGAGGATTTTAATGAGCTTTTACCAATTTTCATTTATGCTGACGAGAAAGGGTCAAAATCACTGTACCCAGCCATGGATACTGCAATTAAAAAATGTGCTACTGTAATCAACAAGCATTCGATGCCGGAAAAAAAAGAAGGCAAGTTTGCGAAGACTGAATGGTGTCAATGGATTGATGACAATTGGTTTATCATTGGTCAGGCTAATTTTCATAAAAACGACTTTGAAGTTGCGCTAGAGATGTTTGAATTCATAGGGGACCAATACGAACTGGAAGAAATCAGCTATGATTCTAGGTTGTGGGCAACTAAAACGTTGATTGAAATGCAAGATTTTGATGCAGCATCCAAATACTTTAAACAACTTGACGTAGAAGCTGAAAATGCCATTTTGGAAGCTGAAAATGACAAAAAGAAAGAGAATAAAAATAGAGATCGGTTAGGGATAAGTAAAAAAAGTAACCGAGGAGCAAAAGGAAGATCAAAGTACAAGAAAAAAGGGAAAAAGAAACAGGCCGAAGAAGTTAAAGTGAAAGCACCATTTCCTGAGGAAATGGCGAAGGAGGTGCAGATTGTGTTTGCTGATTTTCACATCAGGCAAGAAGATTGGCCAAAGGCAATCGAGAGAATCAATAAAGCAATCTTGCTTAAACCTAAAAAAGCAATAAGAACCAGGTTGTATTTCATTTTGGCACAATTGTACCAGAAAACAGGAGACGCCAATCAAGCAAATGACGCATATACTCAGGTCATAAAAATGAACCCAACCTACGAAATGACTTTCTACTCAAAAATTAATCGGGCATTATCGGGGGGAGGAAATAAGCTAGAGCTAAAGAAAGAGTTGCTGGCTATGGCAAGAGACGACAAGAATGTCGATTATTTAGATCAGATTTACTATGCTCTTGGTGATCTCGAACTGCAAGAGAACAACAGAGGCGAAGGGATTTCGTATTTGAAGAAGTCGGCTGAAAAAAGTGATGATAATATTCATCAAAAGACGAAAACGTATTTACGTTTAGCGGATCTGTTTTTTGAAGATAAGAATTATGAAGTGGCGCAAGCCTATTACGACAGTACAGCTCGTGTTGTTCTGAAGAAGCACCCGCAACACGATATAATAAAAGCCAAAAACAAAAGTTTAACGACTCTGGTAGAGAATATGCGCCAGATTGCTTTACAAGACAGCCTTCAAAGAATTGGAAAATTATCTAAAGAAGAACAGGAGCAGGTGGTTCTAGAAATAATTGAAAGGTTAAAAGCGGAAGAAGAACGGGTGAGAGAAGAACGGCTTCAAAAGCAAATCCAAGACGCCATGTTATTGGCCAATAACGCAGGAAAAGGGGGTAAATTCTGGGTGTATAATCCACAATTGAAAAGCTCGGGCTTTGCGGAATTCAAAAAAAAATGGGGGGATCGCGAAAAGGAAGATAATTGGAGGCGATCTAACAAAGCTGAGGTAATGATGGTAAGCATGGGGGGAAGCGATCAAGACGAAGAGGACTCTACTAGTGCGGAGGTTGCTGAAAGATACAATCCACAAACCTATTTAAAAAACATCCCTCAAACTGCCGAAGATTATGAGAAAAGTAATGCGCTAATTATTAAAGCAATTTATGGCGAGGGTGTGGTGTATAAGGATGAGCTAAAAGATTATAAGGAAGCAACAAATAGCTTTAAAGAGCTGATCAGAAGATTTCCAGATGCTGGGCTAACTCCTGCTGCAATTTATCAATTGTATAGAGTAGGCAGCCTTTCATCAGCGGTTAATGCAGAACAATACAAGAGCTTACTGCTTGCGGAATTTCCGACGTCCCAATATGCACAATTGATCGTAGACCCTAATTATTTGGAAAAAAGAAAAAAGGAACAGGATAAATTGAAGGATGAGTATCGAGAATATTTTAAGGAGTACAAAAGAGGGAATTATCAGGCTGTAATTTTGAAAGCTAATGAAGTCGCTGCCGATACTACAATGGGAGAATTCAGGTGCCAGTACTTATATCTCAAAGCATTGTCTATCGGAAAAATTACACCACCGGTAGTCAATCCCGAGCCTTTTGAAAAAGCGCTTACTGACGTTATTAGAATGTGCAGAAGTACAGAGGTAGGAAAAGAGGCCCAAAAGACCCTGGATTTAATGAAAAATCAAACCACAGTAACAGGTGCTGATGAGGGTGAGAGCACCTATATCTACGAGTCAGGAACGCCGCATTTTTTTATCTATGTGCACGATAAGAGTACAGGAAGCATTAACCCCATAAAGATGAGCGTATCTAATTTTAACGGGAATTCTTTTAGCTCGAAAGGACTGGTTACGTCTAGTAATTTTTTAAATACAACAAAGCAGCTAATTATGGTTAAATCCTTTGCGACAAAAAACGAGGCCATGGATTATTTCATTGCTTTTAAAGTGAACAAAACTTCCGTGAAAAGGTACAATAAGGAAGATAATTTCTTTGTTATTTCCGGCAAGAATTACGCCTCCTTATTGATTGAAAAAGAGGAGGCTGCTTATCAAGCATTTTTCATTAAAAACTACATGGATTAACTGATTTTAATTGTAGTCCACACTTGTTTAGAAGAAGTAAAACGCTGAATTTTGTATATTTGCACAAATAAAAAGGATGTTCAAGGCAAACTCAAACAATACCATGGCTAAGACACAGGATAGTAATTCACCGGACCGAATTAACAGAATTGTAGAAGGAGCAGTAATAGAGGGCTCATTTAATTCTGAAAGTAACATCAGAATTGACGGCACAGTTACCGGAACAATCAACACAAAAGGTCGACTAGTTGTAGGTCCAAAAGGAAAAATTGAAGGAGAAGTAGTGTGTAATAATGCTGAGGTAGAAGGTGTAATCGAAGGTAAAATTAGGGTGAACGAACTATTGTCTTTAAGAACAACGGCAAAAATTTTAGGAGACATTCATACGAATAAACTCGCGATTGAGCCAGGCGCAACTTTTACGGGCTCTTGCAACATGGGCGGAGTCGTAAAAGACATTTCAAGTTCAACGCTTCATGCTACTCAAAATCAAACGGAGCTTGTCGAAGAAACAGCTTAGTCCGGTCGGTGCAGGGTCACCAAATTTTCTGCCAATTATTTTCAAGATGATTTTGGTTATTTTAGCAGGTGTATTAGGAGGTATTAAGTGCGACGAATATTTTAGCTTGTCATTTCCGGTTTTCACCATTGGATTGTCTCTTGCTTCCGTGGCGATTGCGGTATACATATTAATTATTCAAACAAAAAGATGAATTCTTATTTTACAAAGTTTGTCGTTTATGCGCTAGTACTCACTGCAATCTTGATTTCTATAGCCGTTGTGGTAATTAGTAGTGTTGCCAATTTGGAGGTTCCAATAGGAATTTACTGGACTATCCCTTTGATAGGGGCATTAAATATCCTTTCATTTAAAATGTTAGTGAACGCAAAAGAAAAGAATCCCTATCAATTTGTGAATGCATTTACCGTATCCATGGGGATTAAATTTGCGGCAGCCGCAATCATTCTGCTTGTCTGTGGATTATTGGATAAAGAAAACTTTAGACCTGCTGCACTTTCATTTGGATGTGCTTATATGGCATTTCTTTTTTTGGAGGTAATTTTTGTAAAAAAGGAGCTAAGGTCTTAAGAGGACGTCGGTTATCGAAAAAATAAGAAGGGTTAAGTTTCCAAATCTTGAAAATACTTATACCTTTGCACCGAATTTTTGAACGGTAATAGTTGAAAAATAGAGGTAAATGACTAGTAAAATCAATACTTTGAAGAGTTTCTCAAGTAAATTTGGCCTGTTAATAATAGCTGCAACCTTCGCTTTCAGTTTTGCAGGCATTTGCTCCGCACAAGATCATCACGAAAAAATTAATGAGCACGCAGACGATGCTGCCGACCACGAGAATATGCATTCTGAAGAGGGAGAGGGAGCTCCTGCTGGTTGGAAAAGTTGGAAGTCTGATGGACCAGGAGGCTTCATTATGCATCATGTTGCAGATGGCCATCAAATGGAATGGGCCGGTTTCCAAATTCCTTTACCTGTTATGTTATGGACAGACGAAGGTTTCCAGTGCTTTTCATCCTCCAATTTTTATCAAGAAGAAAACGAGGCGCACGTACACGGAATGGAAGGGCACGCTTTCTCAATGGGTGACGAATACATCATGATCAATGAGGTCATTTATTATTTGAAAGAAAATGGTGGAATTCACGGCATTGAAGAGAAGGTGATGAAAGCTGAGGAGGCTGATCTTCTATTGGCAGAGATTGCCATATTAGAAAAGGAAAAGGAAAAGGCCAACACAAATGATGAGAAGACTTCCTTAAATAATGAAATTGCGGCGCTTTCAACAGAAGAAAAGCAGTTAAGAAAGTCAGCTATAATTACTGCGCCATTTGACATTTCAATTACAAAAAATGTATTGGGATTGCTTTTGGTATTGTTCCTTATGGTTTTCATTTTCCTTAGAGTTGCCAAGCGATACAAAAAAAGAGAGGGTCAGGCGCCCAAAGGGATTCAGAATTTATTTGAACCACTTATTTTATTTGTTCGCGACGATATTGCTGTGCCTTCAATTGGAAAACAAAAAGCTGACAAATTTACTCCATTCCTGTTGAGTGTTTTCTTTTTTATATGGTTTGCTAACTTATTAGGCTTAATACCGTTTTTAGTTGGGTTTAATATTGCAGGCACAATGAGTATTACATTGGTGTTAGCTGTTGTTGTTTTTGTGATTACCACTATTAATGGCAACAAAACTTATTGGGGTCATATGTTGGCTGTGCCAGGAGTGCCAAAATGGGTCCTTATATTATTAACTCCAATTGAAATTCTTCAGATGTTTATCAAACCAACTGTTTTGATGATACGTCTAACGGCCAACATTACTGCCGGACACATTATTATACTCGCATTTGTAAGCCTAATCTTTTTGTTTGGTGCGGGTAGCGAAGGTGCTTATTGGGGAGTTGGAGCTGGTTCTGCCATCTTTATGATCTTCATGTACTTAATTGAATTTTTAGTTGCGTTTTTACAGGCATATGTATTTACTTTGCTTGCGGCCATTTATTTTGGATCCGCAGTTGAAGAAGCGCATCATTAGAACCTTTAATTGTTAAACCATAAATAAAGTAAAATGGATGTTTTAAATGTAATGCTAGAAATTGGTGGCATGAGTCAGGGAATTACCGCTGGACTTGGTGCGGGTATGGCAGCTGTTGGAGCTGGTATCGGTATCGGTAAAGTTGGTGGTTCTGCTGTAGAAGCCATGGCTCGTCAACCGGAAATGGCAAATGACATTAGAACAAACATGATTCTTATTGCAGCTCTTGTTGAAGGAGCAGCATTATTTGCAATCATTGTTTGTCTATTGGCAGTATTAGGATAATCAAGTAGCCCCAGCGGTTGGCTGGGGCCTTGATTTGTTTAACAAAAACAAAGACTATGTTAAATATAAGTTTAGGAACAATAATTTGGACAACGGTAGCTTTTTTAGTTGTGTTGTTCATTTTGAAAAAAATGGCTTGGAAGCCAATTTTAGAAGGGTTAAAGAAAAGAGAGGAATCCATTGAAGGTGCACTCAAGGCTGCTGAAGACGCAAAAGAGGAGATGGCAGCTTTGCAATCAAATAATGAGGAGCTTTTAAATAAAGCCAGAGCAGAGAGAGATTTGTTGTTGAAAGAAGCAAAAGAGATTAAAGAAGGTATAATATCTGAAGCGAAAACCAATGCAAAGCTTGAGGGAGATAAGATAGTGGCTCAAGCCAGAGAGACGATTAAGTTGGAAAAAGCCGCAGCGATTACCGAATTAAAGACTCAAGTTGCTGCATTAGCAATTGAGGTAGCCGAAAAGGTGGTAAAAGAAAAACTTTCTAATGACAACAAGCAACAAGAATTGGTAAACAACCTCATTGAAGAGGTTACTTTAAACTAATTAGAAATGTCAGGACAACGAGCTGCGATCAGGTATGCGAAATCTTTAATTTATTTGGCTCAAGAAAAGGGTCAACTCGAAAAGGTGTATGCAGACATGGAATTGATTGCTGCTACAATTAATGAGAATAGAGAACTGAATTTGCTTTTGAATAGTCCAATTGTTAAGGGAGACAAAAAACAGCAGGTTTTAAATAAGGTTTTTGCTGAAAAATCAGGAGAAATTACAAGTACATTTGTAAATCTTTTGACCAGAAAAAAACGAGAAGAATTATTAGAGCCAATTGCGAATGAGTTCATTTCACAATACAAAGCGCTAAAAGGATTTGTAGTTGCTGAGGTAACCACAGCGATCCAGTTAGACGACGCAGCAAAAACTAAAATATTGAATTTAATAAAACAGTTCGCTAAAGGTGAGATTGAACTAAGAGAATCAATCAATCCGAATTTAATAGGTGGATTTGTGGTTAGAATAGGCGACAAAATGATTGACGCCAGTATTTCAAAGAAAATAAACGATTTAAAAAAGGAGCTGCTTGGAAGCAGTAACTATACAATTAAGCTAAACTAAACTCGGAAACGAAGTTTAGTTTACACCATTTAAAAGAGAAAAAATGGCAGGAGT
>JABJPZ010000010.1 GCA_018663635.1 Crocinitomicaceae bacterium | reverse complement strand
TCTCTATTGTCTGTGGAATAATTTTGATACCTCATGTAATATGGGTTGTCAAAATAGTGTGGGTTCGCTCTAGTACTTTCAGGAGCAGTAAAACCATAAGCATTCCATGATAAGTTATTCTCGTTTAACATGTAAGCATCGTATTGTTCTACCATATCCACGTTAGTACCATACCATTGTCTAAAGGACTGGTTAACGTTTCTGTTATCATATCCTGTACCGAATCGGCCCAAGCCTTGCGTATTAACATACTGCATTGATGAGCTGAAGGATAGCTTATCCGTCAAATCATAGTTCACATTCAAAGAAGCGTTGTTCTTTCTCAAGTTACTATTAGGCATGATTCCTTTTTGCCTCATATCCGTTAAAGAAAATCTGAATGCACCATTATCATTTGCCCCATCCAAAGCGACTGAATTAGTCGTCATCATGGAAGTTTCATAAAATGTCGTCGGATCGTTTTCTGCCGCTTCATAAGGAACTGGCTGTAAATACGTAGACATCTCTGGATGAATAGATTGCCATGAAAGTAATTGATCTGCTTCGCTATAGGCTAAACCAAAAGAAGCATCGTCACCCATAGGCGTTGATAGTCCATCTAATGTACCGTCACCATCCACATCAACTTGTTCAACATAGCCATTGTAAACAGCACCTGTATATACTGTATCTGGTCCATAGTATCGACCATATCCTTGTCCGTATTCTTTTTGATACGTAGGCATGGTGTTTTTATTTATTTTACCAAAGGTCAAACCAGATGTTACAGTAACACCAATTCCTTTTTTACCCTTAGTACCTTTTTTCGTAGTAATCAAAATTACTCCGTTAGCAGCACGCGCACCATACAGAGCAGATGCAGCAGCACCTTTCAATACGGATACAGATTCAATATCCTGCGGGTTAATATCCATTGCAGCATTTCCGTAATCAAATCCACCCCTACCGGTTTGTTGGTTTGAGCTGTTGGTTACATCATTATTAATTGGAATACCGTCTACAACATATAAGGGTTGGTTATTACCGCCTATCGAAGTATACCCTCTTATAATAACGTTAGCAGATCCACCCATAGTACCGCTATTTTTGATTTGAGCACCTGCAACTTGACCGGAAAGAGAACTCATAAAGTTCACGTCGCCCATTTTTGCAATACCGTCACCATCAATAGTTTGTGTCGCGTAACCTAGAGATTTTTTATCTCTGGAGACACCTAGAGCCGTAACAACTAGTTCTTCCATCAACTGGCCTTCACCCAACATCACATCAATTGTTGTGAGCCCTTTAACAGGTTTCTCTTGGGAATCCATTCCAGTAAAAGAAAATACCAATACCGCATCTTCATTTGGTACTTCGATTTTGTATTTCCCGTTGTCATCAGATGTAGCACCCTTTTCCGAGCCCTTAATCATGATCATGACTCCAGGAAATCCTCCTCCAGAATCATCGGTAACTGTACCGCTTACAGTTTTTACTTGTCCAATCACTGCGCTCGAAAGCAGCAGAAACAAGACCATAGTTAAGCAATGTTTCATAATTTCACTTTTTGATTTTTAGATAAAGTTTTCATTTAAAAAACTCCTGTTTTCAAGAGTTTAAACAATTAGTTAGTCAACAAAAATTTAATAAAGAAATAATACTGAATGGCATCATTCATTTTTTGGTCAGTGAAGTAAAACTATTGTTTTTTACTGTGCCATCCAAAAATCAAAATACCGAAAACCATTAAATTCTCACCGAAAAAGCGCTAATAACACACATACACCACTGATATACAATCGTTTAAAATAGACAACAACTTGTTAGTAATTATCTCAACAAACGGTTTTAAGTCATCTAGCCACATTTTGTGTGAATGCAGCTAGATAGATTTGATTTTTTAAGCCTATATCAGGCACTCAGGTAAACCTTCAAAGACGACCGTCTCTTTTTACATCCTACAAACTGCCTGTTCGTGCATATACAATACTGCACCAAACTCGGAATATAAAAATTACATCATTGATTATTAGGGAAATGTAGCTTGTATTGCGCACTGTCCTGCGTAGATTCCTGCAAATATTTAGAAAACATCGTGCGGCGAAATTTTATATCAGAAATTTGAAAACTATACATATCGTAACCATGCGTAATTAACCAGCTAACAAAATCATCAATTACGTCGGGCGTCAAATGAGGCATCGACATGTTATCTTTAAATTGGTCGTAATTTCTTGAATTTGTCATTAATGCGCTCAATTAAAAGATAAATATAGAGGAAACCAACCTTAAAGTGCAGCACCACAATTAAAATTCAACAAATAATTAATTCGCCAACTGATTTTTTAAAACAAGAATTACCGCAGAAAAGACTAGGAACAGATCCGAATAATAAAATAAACCAACAGAATATATAGTATTACGCCATAGACATTGTAGGACCAGCGTTTAATTTTTATTTCATTCCAATCCGGATTTTCTTGGCTTACCTGAAGAATATCTGTAATAACACCGCGAAGTTGCTTTTCATAGTATTGATCTTTGGCAACGTAGCTAAAAGCACCAAATTTTATCAACTTTGAAGTTAGATCAGCGTTAGATTGACCAGAAACGATAATCACTTTAGTACTCGGAGACTTTTCATGAATTTCTTGCATTAAATCCATTCCATTTATGGAGATTTGATTAGAAACATCCAAATAATAATCAAGTATTACAATATCTGGTTTGCGATACATCTCTCTCAGGCATTCTTCAGCACTGGAAAAGCCCTCTATAATTAGTTGCTTCGTATTATCCAGCGTCTTATCTGGAAATAAGTTTAAATAACGACGCATTAACTGTAAGTCGTATGGCGAATCATCAACGATGAATATAGAACACTCCTTTAGAGCTGTTTTACCGGTTATATAATTACCGAATCGAAATTGTTGAGTAAATATGGTCAAGGCGATAAAATATTAGTCATTAAGTTCGACCAAATCACCTTGCGCTTAGCGCACAAAATAAATTGACCAAGAGGTTTGGAGTGAACTAGTTACGAAGAACAACCTAATGAAGTTTGTTATTGTCGATAACAGGAAGCAAAATGTCGTTGAATTACCTAAGTACCTGTTCTTCCTATTGCTATAATTCGAAAGTTGTTAAACAAAAAAAGAACTCGAATGAGTTCTTTTCTGTTGAAAAATTAGAATTCTATTTAAGTGGTTTCTGTTATTTTGTTTTGATTTCCAAAAGGGAGGCGTATCGCCTCGCACTTTGGGAAATAAAAACATATCGGTTAGACAAGGTTAGTGGTTAACTGATTCGAATATAAGAATAATATTTTGTTTTTTTCGATAAAACGACATTTTATTTCGTTTTAATGCAAAAAAGAG
>JABJPZ010000119.1 GCA_018663635.1 Crocinitomicaceae bacterium | reverse complement strand
TGGACTAACCCTTATGCGTTAACGGGATTAATGTCTAATACAGCATATGATTTTTGGGTGCAGGCGGATTGCGGTGCTGATTCTAGTACTTATGTAGGTCCATCGTCATTTTCTACACCTTGTGATGCGGTAACGGTATTTCCATTTACGGAGAGCTTTGAAGACAGTTCCGTTACGAGAAGTTGTTGGACAAACATTCAGGAAGCTGGATCTGCAGATTGGACTTATGATACTGGTTCGAGTGGCGGCGCAATCCTAACAGCTTATAGTGGTGTCAAGAACGCTCGATTTGTAAGTGCCGGTCCTTCTGGTGGCGGAACACCAGCAACGAAATTGGTTTCACCCGAGTTAGATTTATCTTCTATGAGTTCCCCACGAGTGGTCTTTTATTATGGTCAGGAAGAATGGTTTGGTGATCAGAATTACATCAGGTTACTTTATCGAGACAATCCAGCAGGAGTTTGGACAGAGCTATGGAGTGATTCAACGAACGTAGCTTCTTGGACAGAAGCCATGGTGACTTTACCTTCTCCATCAGCTACTTATCAAATAGCTTTTGAGGGGATTAATAACTACGGTCGAGCTAATGTAGTAGACGAAGTAATGGTTGAGGAAACCCCTGCTTGTGTTGCTCCAACGGCATTGGCTTCTGATTCCATAACAACGACGAGTGTTCAATTATCTTGGACTGCAGGCGGAACGGAGACAGTCTGGAACATCCAGTATGGACCAGCAGGCTTTACGCCAGGAACAGGTACAATAATAAGTGGCGTTACGTCGAACCCTTATCTGCTAACAGGATTGACTGCTGGTACAGCTTATGATTTTTGGGTACAGGCAGATTGTGGAGGTGACACCAGTACTTATGCAGGCCCATCAACTTTCTCCACACTTGCGCCGCCTTCATGTTATTACATAATTAACATGGAAGATAGTTATGGTGATGGATGGAATGGTGCCAATCTTCAGGTGGACGTTGCGGGAATAACGTCAACTGTTGAGCTTTTAGCAGGTTCGTCGGGTGCCGATACGGTTTATGCCTACACAGGAGATCTTGTGACGTTTACTTTTGCAAGTGGTACGTGGGATACAGAAATCACTTACGACATAATTGATCCATTGGGAGCAATAGTATTCACTGGGTCCTACACAGCCAATACTGGAAATGATGGCTTAGCTTATACAGATTCTTCTTCTCAGTCGATTTGCGCTCCTCCATCATGTCTTCCTCCTGGGAACTTGAATGCTGAAAGGAGTACAAGTTCTTCTGCGGATTTAAGTTGGACGGAGGTAGGTTCTGCGACTGTTTGGAATATTGAGTATGGTCCACTTGGTTTTGTAATGGGTACAGGTACAACAGTGCTTGGTGTTACTTCAAATCCATACACCTTAACGGGCTTAAGTATTGAAACGGCATATGATTATTATGTACAGGCTGTTTGTTCATCGAGTGATAGTAGTTCATTTGCTGGGCCACATACGTTTCAAACTTTATGTGGTGATACAGCCGCTCCTTATCTCAATTCTTTTAACGATTCGGTAGTGGATTGCTGGGCTCAATCTGGAGCGGATAATTTTGATTGGACACTCAACTCAGGACCCACCGTTTCAGGCACAACAGGCCCTACAGATGATGTAACAGGAGGTGGAAACTATTTCTACATAGAATCTTCGGATCCTAGAGTACCTGGAGATTCGGCGATATTGTTAACAATGGGAATTGATTTATCTGCGTTAACCACTCCACAGCTGAGGTTCTTTTCTCACATGTATGGTGCATCAACAGGAACTTTAAAGGTGGATGTAACAAGTGATGAAGGAGTATCATATACCAATGTGTTTAGTAAATCTGGTGATCAAGGAGATCAATGGAACGAAGAGACAGTTAATCTTTCCGCTTTTTCTGGAGTGGTTATGTTCAGAATAACTGGCGTGGTTGGAGATGACGGTACAGGTATTCAATATTGGAGTGATATTGCTATCGATGACTTTGAAGTTAGAGAAGCTACTGGTATCTATGAGCAGTCAAGTTCAAACTTCAGTGTTTATCCAAATCCTAGTAATGGAAGCTTCTTTGTTAGAAATAATGGAGCAACTAATCAATACACGATTAAGGTATCAGATGTGAATGGTAAACTGATTTATGCCGAGGCTAAAACCATGAATGGTTATGAAGTCGTTAATATTGACCTTGAAGTTGAAACAGGGGTTTATTTACTGTCGGTTTCTTCGAAGGATTCAATCAATACATACAGGCTAATTCTAAGATAAGAACAGAAATACAGAATTAAAAAGGCGCCTTAAAAGGCGCCTTTTTTGTTTCAATTTGTAATCAGGATTGATCGAACATTTGATATTAGTTTAGCATTACCTGTGTCAAAGTGTGGATTAAGTTTGATTTATTGCACGCATCTTATTACCTTGTTTCTGCACCTAACATTTTTTTCATGAAAAACTTTACACTTAATTTAATTTGTTTATCACTCGCAATACTATTCTCAACACAAGCATATAGTCAATACTGTACCGCCGGTCCCTCAAGTACCTTTGATTCAAATGTAGAATCAATGATGTTAAACGGGGAGACAGCTTCAATAAATTATACTGGTTGTCCGGGAATAGTCGGATTTGAGGATCAAACTGGATTATCAGCAGACATAAAAACAGGCTTTGCTTATACAGCTACTGTACAATTTGGTACTTGTGGGGGTAATTATTCAGGTGTTGGCGAAGCTTGGATTGATTTCAATAATGATAGCATCTTTGATGTATCCGAATCTATTGGCCAAAGTAGTGGATTGCCTGGCACGGCTCCTTGGGATGCTCCGGTTGTCTTCAATTTTACGGTGCCAGCAAGTGCAGTTATGACAACAACCAGGATGAGGGTAATGCAAAGAGAGGCGGGAACCCTACCTTTAGATCCATGTGGTTCTTTTAACTGGGGTTCCGTTGTAGACTTTACAGTCGTTATCTCTTACGGAACTACATGTGCAGGAGTTACGGGTTTGGTTAGCAATTATATTGGTTTGGATACTGTCAATGTGGGCTGGACTGCTGGCTCTGAAATAGGTTGGAACTTTGAATTGGGTTTAGACGGTTTTACACCAGGAACAGGAACTGCTGTTTATGCATCTAATCCTGTTCTGCCGCTAGAAGGTGTTACTGCTTTGATGCTTGGAACCGATTATGATGCTTATGTTCAGGCTGATTGCAGCGCAGACTCATCACAATGGGTTGGTCCTATAGATTTAAGGACCTTATTAACGTGTCCGTCACCAAGTGGATTAGGGGGCATTGTATTGGCATCAGATTCTATAGGTGTTTCTTGGACCCCTGGAGATTCATCGGAGACCGAATGGATGATACAATATGGCAGTGCAGGATTTGCCTTAGGATCGGGAACGTCAATGTTGGTTTCTGGTGCGCCAACGGATACCATTTCTGGACTCAGTGGAGGAGGGACTTACGATATTTATGTGCAGGGTATTTGTGGCGCTGCGGATTCTAGTTTTTGGATTGGACCTGTAACGTTTGCCACGCCAGCATCAAACAACGATGCTTGCGATGCTATTTTATTACCGGTAGATGGATCTGTGGCGATATTCAGCAACCTCGGAGCGACTTCTACGGGTCCTATGACAAACACACCAAACAACAACATGTGGTTCAAATTTATAGCTCCCGCCTCTGGTACAGTCGCAATTTCAAACTGCGAAACGCTGATAGATTCAGAGTTAGAAGTTTTTGAGGACCCTGGAGATTGTGCGGACTACAGCGCTTTTGTAAGTATCGGATATGCAGATGGAAATCCCTGGGGATGCTCAGTCCCCACATACTTTGCATCTGGAATTGAAATGTGCGGCCTTACACCTGGGGCAACCTACTATTTTTGGGTAGGGCCATGGAGTACTTTTACAACTCCTTACGGTGATTTTCCAGTGCAATTATATGATTTGATGGC
Source organism: Crocinitomicaceae bacterium (assembly GCA_018663635.1). Classification (GTDB taxonomy): domain Bacteria; phylum Bacteroidota; class Bacteroidia; order Flavobacteriales_D; family Parvicellaceae; genus UBA10066. The sequence goes on along the minus strand of JABJPZ010000119.1, from coordinate 21,210 downwards.
TGAAGCAGGCAATGGTCAAACAATTTCTTTTTGTGAAATGGACACAGTAAGTTTATGGACAGGGTTATCCGGCAGTGAGAGTGACCTTGGAACCTGGGTATACCCTACCAATCCTTTAGCTGTTTTTGGAGACTCTTTGCTTGATGCGTCGTATATGACGCTTGGTGGAACAGAAGCCTATTACATATTGAGTAGTTCTTGTGGTGCTGACACGGCAATTGTAAGTCTGGATGTACAAACAATGGGTGCAACGGGTACAGCTATTTCACCTTTTGAAAAGTGCAATGACGGTTCGGTTTCTCTTTGGGATGGATTATCTGGAACAGTTAATGTTGGAGGAGTTTGGAATGATGACACCGGTACAGGAATGTTATCCGGAAGTGATTTTCTAGCAACTGGATTGCCTGATGGAACGTATCAGTTTACTTATGCAATAAATAATGGTATTTGCCCCGCATCTGCTACTACAGTTACTGTAAACCTTTCCACTTGTATTGGAATCAACGAACATCCAAGTGTAGATTTCACGGTTTATCCAAATCCGAATAGAGGAAAATTTGTAATTAGAAATAACGGCCAAGCGGGTGATTATGTCATTCAGATTAACGATTTAGGAGGAAGGCTAGTATACAGCAAGGAAAATAACATATCAGGGTTTGACTTACTAGAGGTCAATTTAGAAGTTGAAACAGGGGTTTACTTTTTAGTTATTAAAAGCCAGCAAGGTTCAAGTAGTTATAAAATGATAATTGAGTAAATTTACGGACTTAATTAATGATTAAAACGCATAGTTGATGAGCATTACAAAACCGTTTAACCTACAAGGATGGATTGATGATAACCGAGAGCTTCTGAAACCTCCAGTTGGTAATAAGTGTCTGTATAAAGAAGCAGATGATTTTATTGTGATGGTGGTTGGAGGACCAAACGCTCGAAAAGATTATCACTACAATGAAGGAGAGGAATGGTTTTATCAAATTGAAGGCGATGTAATGGTTAAGATTCAATTAGACGGTAAGGCGGTAGAAGTACCTATTAAAGAAGGCGAAATGTTTTTGTTACCAAGCAACATACCGCATTCCCCGATTAGAGGAGAGAATACCGTAGGCTTAGTCATCGAAAAGGTGAGAAAAGGAACAAACTTGATTGATGGTTTAATGTGGTTTTGTGATAATTGTAACGAGAAATTACACGAATATCGATTCGAATTAGTTGATATTGAAAATGATTTCCAATCGCGATTTAAAGATTTTTACAGCGATGAAGCAAAAAGAACTTGCTCCAAGTGCGCAACAATCATGGAAGTCGATGAGCGTTTTGTTTAACGAATAACGCTAACGTGCCCAATTAATTGTCCAATGCGTCCCCAACTGTCTTCATATTCTATTTTCCAGACGTAGGTGTCAATAGGTACAAGTTCGCCGTTTAAGGTTCCGTCCCAATAAGACATTATATTATCCGAATAAAAAAATTGAAGTCCCCAACGATCAAAAATCTGTAGTTTGAACTTAACTATTTCTAATCCTTGAATGGCAAAAGAATCATTAATGCCATCTCCATTTGGTGAAAAAGCATTTGGGACATAAAGTGTGCCATCTAAAAAAACAAATACAGTATCCGCATTCATACAACCATTCACATCCGTAACATTCAAAATATAGGCTGTTGTTTGCGTTGGAAAAACAATCGGATTGATACATGTATCACAAAATACGGTGTCAACAGAAGACCAATGAATCGAGCTGCCAAAGGGAGCTTCGGAGAATAATTGTGATTCCGATCCAAAAGTTATGTATTGGTCATCACCTGCATCTGTTTCAGGGTTTGGGTAAATCCCAACACTTACAGTAACCTCTTTTTCACAACCGTTCGTTCCAATTACGTTCACCATATATGTTGTTGGAACAACTGGCCAAGCACTGGTACTAGAACTGTCAGGATTTGCAAGAGTTTCTGACGGTTGCCAACTATATATTTCTCCGCCAGAAACCCGCAAATTCGCCGTATCTCCGATACAGATGAGAGTGTCGGGTGATGCAATGGGATTGATAGTTAGAATTGAAATTTGAATACTATCGTAAACGGTTCCACATTGATTAGTGAAGGAAATAACATAGGTAGTATTTGCTGTGGGAAACACTTCCTGCGAGGAATCAAACGGGTCTGTAACCGAAGGAGAGATGAACTCACTTGTTGCCACACCACCAGCTGTAATTGTAATGGTGTCTCCCAGACAAACATTTGTGTCAGCACTCAATATGGGTACGGGAGCGCCAGTAATCGTATTCACAAAAAGCGTATCCCTAGATATGCATCCATCAATCGAAATAATTTCAACGGTAACTTCGGTTGTGTCGAAAGTAATAATAGTTGGATTTGCTGTATTTGCGCCAATCAGTAGTGTAGACGGCTCCCAAGAATAGGTTACACCACCAGTAGCGGTTAATTGCGTTGGAACTCCACCACAAATGGTGGTGTCCTCCGAAATAGTCCAAGAAGTAGTATAAACTTGAACGGTAGTATACGCAGTATCGATTCCACAGCTGTCTGATGCAATTACCATATAGTCTGTTGTAATTGGTGGGAATGCAAAGGGTTGCGCTGAAGTGGAATCACTTAAAAAAGTTGCAGGAAGCCACTGATAAGTTAGTCCACCTTGAGCCACAAGTTGCACAGAATCTCCTGGACATAGAACGTTTGGTGTTTGGATAGATGCTGTATCAATTTGAAAAACTTCAATTTCTATTTGTGCAGTATCACTCAGAATACAACCTGTTGTATCGCTTACAATCAGCGTAACGGTGAAACTTCCTGTATCCAAGTAGTCATGACTCGGCTCAAACAGGTTACTAGAGTCGCCATCTCCAAAATCCCAGTAATATTGATTGCCACCAATGCTATTATTAAAGAATTGATAAGAGTTGGGAATACAAACGTATGGCTGTGGTAAACTTATGGAAGTAATGATATTTCCAACTCCAAATTTAAAAACGCCTAAATTACAGTTGGTACTGTTGTTGGTATTACTCCATGCTCCTGGCGTAGTTGGGAAATCTGAATTTCCACCGCAACCCGCACACACGGCTTGATAAACGATGCCGTTTTTATCGAACCGACTTGTTCCGCCATCAACATGTTCAGAACTTATTCCTCCTCCAAAAAAAGTAGCGTATAAGATACTTGCAGCATCCATATTCAATACCATTAGATAAAAATCATTACCATCCGTTGTTGATTGAAATGCTGCATTAGGACCAGTCCCGGTTGTAATCGGCAGTCCAATAGTCGTGCTAAAGTCAGCTTGGTAGGTAGACAGCCCGGCTAAGGCACCACCCCAGCCAGAGATGTAGATCAGCCCACAATCGTTCACTAAAAAAGCAGAGGGTGAAAAATCAACCTGACCAGAGCCCGTTCCAATTACGGTACTCCAAATCGAGCTTGTTAAATTAGCCGTGTATTTCTGAATGAATTGCCCAGAATTAGGATTGTTATAGCAAGTAGGAGATACTGGATACGAGCCCTCGGTTTGTCCAATTACATAAATATCATCATTCATGTCGACCTGAACAAAATAGCTTTGATCATAGGCGGGCGTTCCAATGAAGGTGCTGGAAAACAAAGTAGTGCCTGCGGCATCATATCGAACCAGGTAACCATCAATTCCCCCAGCATGAGCAGGGTGGTGTGCACTTGCCGAAATGTTTAAATCAGCACTTGCAGTGCCTCCTGTAATGTACATGTCTCCAACAGAATTCAGCTGAATTCCATACCCAGAATCTTCATTTGACCCACCAATAAAGGTTGACCATTCAAGTGTATTTAACGTTGTATTTAATCGAAACGCACATCCATCTGAAGACCCACCCCCATATGTGGTTTGAGGAGCTCCTGAAGTAGTAGGAAAGTCAGCTGAACTTGTGGTTGTGGTTACAATAGGTTTTTCATTTGCGTCGAGAATTATTTCTCCTCGGAACGGGTCACCATAGTTGAATGCCAAGTTAGCTGCTTCATTTAATCCATCATTACTACTTCCTCCAATAAAAGTACCAGCAATTAATGTTGTTCCATCTGAACTCAATCGGGACACAATAATATCTGAACCATTAGCGTAATTCATACCAGAACTGGCAGGCGTTGCTGCTGTGCCTCCACCATAAACTGGCTGAAAACACCCAGCACTAATAGGAAAATCACTTGACGTGGTTGTTCCTAGAATGAAAAGGTCATGATTACTATTAGTGACTAATGAATGGGGAGCGTCACTTCCAATTGCCCCACCGATATAGGTCGAATAAATTAGATTATTACCATCAGGATTGAACTTACTGATTCCAATGTCTGTACTTCCCGCAACACTGCCGTTGAACGCTGTCTGAAACGCACCGGAAGTAGTAGGGTAGGTGCCAGTATTAAAAACAATACCGCCTACGTACGTATTTTCGGCATCATCATACGTTGCTGTGAATCCGAAATTATCTGCGCTTGAGCCAGTAAAGGACGAAAAAATCAGCAGAGGATCAATAACTAATTCAAGTGATTGATCATATCCTTTAGGAAACCTATAGCTAAGCACACCTTTCTTGAGGTGGAAGTTACAGGGAACATCTATTTTTTCTCCATTAATATATTGATAGGCAATGGGTGCTTGTTCTACAATTTCAGTTACTGAAGTTTCAATAATAAGGTGACCGTTTTTTAGATTGATTGAATTGGCACCGGAATATTTGGCTTTGATGAGTTTAGGGTCTGCACCTGGAGCAAGAATGAAGTCATATTTTAAATAGTCATAAGGTGTTAAATAGACGTCCAAGTCGATTCCAGTGTAAAGCTCTTTGTAAGTAACTTTTTGATATCCGCGAACATTTTTCGCATGTTGTGTTTGATGACCAATTAAGTAATTGTAATAATGAGTGGATTCATTGTGCTTAATGAACACTACATCATCATTCGCCTCTTGAAATTCGATAAATAGTCCGTGCGACTGAACCGAGTCAGGCATTATTTCGGGATTTAAGGTGTGCAGACTCTTTATGTAAGACCGATCCATTAAATGGTAAGTAAATCCTTTTTTTTCAAGGAATAGATTACCACTGGGAAGCGTTACATTAAATGAAATTCGATTGTCCCATTGCCCTTTATTTTCAACAAAAGGGAACTTAACATTTCCGTGTGCCCAGTTAATTAAAGGAAAGGCTAGAAACAGTATGGTAATAGACAATAGTCGCATAAAAGGAGAGCAAACGTTCTTAAGTGCTAAGTGTAAAAGTAAACTTTAGACGAGAAAATAGATAAATAGTTGTCATTAAGCCAAATAATAGCAATAATTGTGCGAGGAATTTTATTTAAAGGTGTTTTCTTCAAATTGACGGTAAAAAGTGGGGGAGGATTAATTCCTTGGGTAGTTTTAAATACAATCTATTTGATTTTATCTGTTGGTAAATATGTTGGGTTAAACAGAGAAATTAAAGTAATTTTGTAACATGAGTGATGCTATTAAGCATGAGTGTGGAATTGCGCTCTTAAGATTAAAAAAACCATTAGAATATTATCGGGATAAATATGGAACCGCTTTATATGGCATAAATAAGCTGTACCTACTAATGGAAAAACAGCATAATCGAGGGCAAGATGGTGCAGGAGTGGCCAATATTAAGCTGAATGTAGAGCCAGGTAAAAGATACATTAGCCGGCAACGTTCTATAGGTTCTAAACCCATTCAAGAAGTATTTGATCACATTAATTCAAGGTTTAAAAATTTGGAGAAAACATCTCCAGAATTATTAAAAGACTGTGATTATTTACGCGCTAATGAGGCATTTAGTGGAGAGTTGTTTTTAGGTCATCTACGATACGGTACTTATGGCAAGAATTCTATCGAAAGTTGTCATCCCTTTTTGAGGTTAAATAATTGGAGGACTAAGAATTTGGTTGTTGCCGGAAATTTCAATTTAACCAATGTTGATGAACTTTTCAATCTACTGGTTGAGATTGGTCAGCATCCAAAAGAAAAGTCGGACACCGTAACTGTTTTAGAAAAAATTGGTCATTTTTTAGATGAAGAAAATGAAGAGCTTTTTAAAAAGTTTAAACAAGAAGGAAAGTCTTATCAAGAGATTTCAGATTTAATTTCGAAAGAATTAGATCTCCAGCGCATATTAGAACGTTCCGCTGTAGACTGGGATGGCGGCTATGCAATGGCGGGATTAGTCGGTCATGGCGATGCCTTTGTTTTGAGAGATCCTAGTGGGATTCGCCCGGCTTTTTGGTATGAAGATGATGAAATTGCTGTTGTTACAAGTGAAAGGCCAGTGATTCAAACGGCATTTAATTTACAATGGGAGCAAATAAACGAGTTGGCACCCGGACATGCGCTAATTATTAAGAAAGACGGTACAGTGTCAGAAAGACAAGTAAGGGAACCATTAGAAAAGAAAGCCTGTTCTTTTGAACGCATTTATTTCTCCAGAGGGAGCGACAAAGACATTTACCAAGAAAGAATGAAGCTGGGTAATTTAGTTTGTGATTCGGCTTTAAAGGAAGTTGATTTTGATTTGGAGAATTCTGTTTTTTCTTTTATTCCGAATACAGCGGAAACAGCTTTTTATGGAATGATTAAAAGAGCGGAAGAACACTTAAACGCAATAAAGAAAAGGAAAATATTAGCTTTAGGGAATTCGCCGACTGATGGAGAAATTGAAGGTGTCTTGCAAATGCGCGCTAGAATCGAAAAATTATTGATTAAAGATGCCAAGCTAAGGACATTCATTACGCAAGATGATAGTCGAGATGACATGGTGGCTCACATTTATGACATTACGTACGGCACAGTTAGAAGGGGGCAAGACAATGTAATTGTAATTGACGATTCTATTGTTCGCGGGACAACCCTTAAGCAAAGCGTTGTAAGGATATTGGATCGTTTGGGGCCGAAAAAAATCGTTATTGCATCTTCTGCACCTCAAATCAGGTATCCAGATTGCTATGGAATAGACATGGCAAAGATGGGAGATTTCATTGCTTTCGAGGCTGCAGTAGCACTTTTGAAAGAACGTAAGTTAATGAATGTTTTGGATGAAGTTTATGAGAAGTGTAAAGCACAGGAACACTTACCGAAAGAGCAGATTAAAAATTACGTAAAGGAAATTTATTCGAAATTCTCAGCGGATGAAATTTCCAATAAGATTTCTGAATTACTTACGCCACCAGACTTAAAAAGTGAACTCAAAATAATCTATTTATCCATTGAAGAGCTGCACCAGGCGTGTCCTAACCACACAGGAGATTGGTACTTTACAGGTAATTACCCAACGCCGGGAGGCAACAAAGTTGTTAATAAGTCATTCATTTATTACATGGAGGGTAAAAACATCAGGGCTTATTAAAGTCTTGAAAAATTGTTTTTCTTGGTTCCCAATCAGACTTGAATTTAGACAACAAGTTTCTATTTTCTTTTAAATAAGGGTACAGTGGAGCAGGGCTCTCCAAACATGATTGATTTTGCAACAGGTTGAAGCTTTGACATAAGCAAGACATAAGCAGAATCGTCTATATCCAGATTTGAACAGCCTTTAATTATTATGCGCCCGTCTCGAAAAGGCGCTAGGTCTATGTTATTTATTACTTCCGCTATAACGGCATTATTAAGGTCTCTTAAAGTGCCAAAGATTACATTTTCAGCAACTGGAATAAGATAATTAGCGATTAACATGAAAGCCCAGGTTGGAATAATGGCCTCAATTGAGCAATTCAACGCAACGTATTTCCCTTGGTATATTTGCCAATCTGTTTCTTTTAATTTTTTACGAAATGTCTTTTCCTTTAAAGCGATACCTTGCCAAAGATCAGCTGCAATGTCGTACTCAATTGAAGAGATATCAGGCCAATGTTTTGACAAGTCAAATTGAATAAGACCGCTTTGTGCTACTTTATTTACAATTCCTTCATCCATTATAAAAGTCCCAATTCAAGTTGCGCCTCCTCACTCATCATTTCTTTGTCCCAAGGTGGATCAAAAACGATCTCTACTTTTGCGGTTTTAACATCTTCTATGCCTCGCACTTTGTCTTCAACTTCTTTGGGCAAAGAGTCTGCAACAGGGCAGTTAGGTGAAGTCAGTGTCATGTCAATTTTCACATTAAAATCGTCGTCAATTTTGACTTCATAAATTAGTCCAAGTTCAAAAATATCGACCGGTATTTCTGGGTCATAAACACTTTTAAGTACCGCAATGACTGTATTTTCTAGGTCTTTCTTGTCCATTTTATTTCGTATTGGAAAATGTGTAAGCATAATTCTTCATTTGTTTAACCATGCTTACTAATCCATTGGATCGTGTAGGTGATAAATGTTCCGTCAAACCTATTTCATTAATGAATTTCAATTCGGCACCTAATACATCTGCCGCATTTTGATTAGAAAGAACTCTTATTAACAACGAAATGATTCCTTTCGTAATTATTGCGTCAGAATTAGCGGTAAAGACAAGCAATCCTTCCGCCAATTTTGCGTGAAGCCAAACCCTTGACTGACATCCTGCGATTAAGTTTTCATCTGTTTGTTCCGAACTTTCTATAAGTGGTAGGTCTTTGCCTAATTCAATGAGGTATTCGTATTTCTCAAGCCAGCTTTCGAACAAGTCAAACTCATTAACTATTTCACGTTCTATTTCTTCAATAGTCATTAGCTTAACATTGTTTTTGCGGTCAAAATACCTGCTCTTAACTTTGCAATATCTTCAAGGGTATTGTAAAAAGCAAAAGAGGCTCTGATGGTTCCTGGGATATTGTAAAAGTCCATAATGGGTTGAGTGCAATGATGCCCGGTGCGAATAGAAATTCCCAGCTGATCAAGGATGGTTCCTACATCAAGCGGGTGGAATCCGTTTATGGCAAAAGAAATGACCGATGCTTTCTGTTTTGCTTGCCCAATAATTTTGACATCTTCAATGGACTCTAGCATTTTGGTGGCTGCATTTTTTAATTGGCTTTCTTGTTCAATGATGAAATCAAATCCTATTTCATTGATGTATTCTATTGCTTTTCCAAGTCCAATTCCACCAACAATATTGGGTGTTCCTGCCTCGAATTTATGCGGCAGTTCGTTGTAGGTAGTTTTTTCAAAACTAACGGACTTAATCATGTCTCCACCTCCTTGATAAGGGGGCATTTCGTTCAGAATAGCTTCTTTGCCATAAAGAATTCCTACTCCGGTTGGACCAAATAATTTATGCCCAGAAAAGACATAAAAGTCGGCATTTAAACTTACAACATCTATGGGCATATGAGCAACACTTTGAGCGCCGTCAACTAGAACCAGGGACCCTTTATCATGTGCCATCGCAATGATTTTCTCAACGGGGTTGATTGTTCCTAATGTGTTGGAGATGTGATTGATAGCAACAATTTTAGTTTTGCTGGATAGCAAGGATTCAAATTGTTCCATTATTAACTCCCCATTATCATTCATGGGAATCACTTTAAGCTTCGCCCCTTTTTCCTCACACAACATTTGCCAAGGGACGATATTACTGTGGTGCTCCATTGCGGAGATCAATACCTCATCATCTGCAGAAACATTAGCTCTGCCCCAAGATGAAGCAACTAAATTGATGCTGCTTGTTGTTCCAGGAGAGAAAATAATTTCATGAGAAAATTGTGCACCAATAAATTGCTGTATAGTTTTACGGGCCACTTCATATTTTTCCGTAGCTAACTGGCTTAGGTGATGCACACCGCGATGAATATTACTATTGTATTCTGTGTAGTAATCGGTAATGGCATCAATTACGATTTGTGGCTTCTGAGTCGTCGCACCATTATCTAAATAAACAAGTGGTTTCCCATGTACTTTTCTAGAAAGTAATGGAAAATCAGTGTGTATTTTAGTTAGTTCCATGGCTAGAGTTCCCAATTAAACCTTTCTTTGAGTAATTTGTTAATATGAAGCTTAATAAATTCATTGGTAACGTTTACTAAAACATCTTCAGCAAAACCCGCAGCCATTAATGCATGTGCATTTTTCTCACTAATCCCTCGAGATTTTAAATAGAACAAGGCCTCATCATCAAATTGTCCGGTTGTAGATCCGTGGCTGCATTTCACATCATCCGCATAAATTTCCAGCTCAGGTTTTGCGTTCATGCTCGCATTTTCTGACAATAAGATGTTGCTGTTTTGTTGAAATGCTTCAATCTTTTGAGCGTCCTCCCTAACGAAGACTTTGCCGTTAAAAACACCCGTCGCTTGATCATCAATCATTCCTTTGTAGAGCTCAGAAGAGGTACAATGCGGTTGCTTGTGATCCACTTTTGTGTGATTGTCTACATGTTGTTTGCCTTTTAGTAAATACAACCCGTTGAGATTCGTTTCACAGTTATTACCATCAACGGAAATATTTAACCCATTTCTTACCGTCCCCCCATTAAGGGTAATGGTATTAATTGTGAAATTTGAATTACTTTCTTGGTAAACGTATTCTGAATTAATATGCCAATGCTCTTCCGATTCAAATTGAATTTTATCTAAATGCAGTTTAGCATTATCTTTCACAATAATTTCCGATACAGCATTTGTGAAAGAAAGTCCTGTTTCAGAAGAATAATACCCCTCTACTATTTGTGCTTCAGCACCTTGTTCCAGTACGATTAGTTTTCGAATCTGGGCAAAAGTATTTTGCCCATCTATTAAGTGAATGATTTCGATGGGTTTTTCTAGAATCGTGTTTTTATCAAGGTGAATGTATATTCCACCATGAGTATAAGCAGTATTGATAGTAGTAAAGATTTCATCTATACTGGCTTGACTATTTAAAAGAAGGTCTGATGTTTCCAATTTCTTTATCGTAATGCGATTGTTGTCGGCTACCTCATTTTTAATCAGATTCCCATTAGAAAAAACAATCTTATGTGACTGTAATTGAGGGATGTAAAAATTTTCTGTTTCTGGCCGTACAGCACTTTGTCGAAGGAGCTTATTAATAAGTGGAGCGACACGGGTATACCTCCAGTCTTCGGTTTTTCTATTAGGAAAATCCAAGTGCTCGAGTTCTTTAAGCGCAGCATACGAGTGGGTAGAATTACCTTCAGTTAAGCTGGACAAGAACCGATTTTTTTTAGTCAAAGCTTCTCCCATTTTATGCTTGTATTTCCTCTCCCAACTCTTGTTTAATCCAATCGTACCCCTTTTCCTCGAGCTCTAAAGCAAGCTCTTTGCTGCCGGTTTTTACAATTTTACCATTATACAAAACATGGACAAAGTCTGGAACGATGTAATCAAGAAGTCGCTGATAATGGGTGACTACAATAGTGGCATTTTCTGCCGATTTCAATGTATTTACACCATGAGCAACGATTCTAAGTGCGTCAATATCTAGTCCAGAATCAGTTTCGTCAAGGACAGCCAGTTTTGGATTGAGCATGGCCATTTGAAAAATTTCATTTCGTTTTTTCTCTCCACCAGAGAAACCTTCATTGACAGATCGATTCTTCAGCTTATCATCCAATTGAACAAGCGCAGCTTTTTCTTTAACTAAGGCTAAAAATTCTTTAGCTGCCATTGGGTCAAGTCCTTGGTGTGCCCTTTTTTCGTTTAAGGCTGTTCGAAGGAAATTAATATTACTCACACCAGGAATTTCAACAGGGTATTGAAAAGCAAGAAAAACACCCTCTCGTGCTCTCTCTTCTGGTTTTAGCTCGGTAAGCTCCTCATTGTTAAAAAGGATTTCTCCACTTTCAATTTCATATTCTTCTTTTCCTGCGATTACCGATGCCAGTGTGGATTTGCCAGATCCGTTGGGCCCCATGATTGCATGAATTTCGCCGGCGTTTACTTCCAGGGTAATGCCGTTGAGTATCTTTTTTCCCTCTATCGAGGCGTGTAAATCGTTTATTCTTAACATTCTTTCTTATCCTACAGATCCCTCCAATGATATTTCCAATAGTTTTTGCGCTTCAACAGCGAATTCCATTGGAAGTTTATTTAAAACTTCTTTTGCGTAACCATTTACAATTAGGCCGATGGCTTTTTCTTCATCTATGCCACGTTGTAAACAATAAAAAATTTGATCTTCTCCTATTTTAGATGTAGTTGCTTCGTGTTCAACTTTTGCCGTTGGATTATCACATTCTATATAGGGAAATGTATGCGCGCCGCAGCGATCAGACATCAACAAGGAGTCGCACTGCGAAAAATTCCTCGCATTTTGAGCATTTTTACCAATTTTTACCAAGCCTCGATATGAATTTTGACTTTTACCTGCACTAATTCCTTTAGAAATAATTGTGCTCCGGGTATTCTTACCGATGTGAAGCATTTTAGTGCCGGTATCTGCTTGCTGGAAGTTGTTAGTAACTGCTACCGAATAAAATTCACCAATTGAGTTATCTCCTTTCAAAATGCATGATGGATATTTCCATGTAACCGCAGATCCGGTCTCAACTTGCGTCCAAGAAATTTTTGCATTTTTTTCACACAGTCCACGTTTAGTTACAAAATTGAATACACCACCTATGCCTTTATCATCACCTGGATACCAATTTTGTACAGTTGAATATTTTATTTCTGCATCATCTAGTGCAATGAGTTCGACAACTGCAGCGTGCAGTTGATTTTCGTCTCTTTGAGGAGCTGTACACCCTTCAAGATAACTGCAATAGCTGCCTTTATCAGCCACAACTAATGTCCTTTCAAATTGACCAGTTCCTGATTCGTTAATTCTGAAATAAGTAGAAAGCTCCATTGGGCAGCGAACACCTTTTGGAATATAACAGAAAGAGCCGTCGGTAAAAACGGCTGAATTCAGTGCGGCATAAAAATTATCTGTCATAGGAACAACGGACCCCATGTACTTTTTAATTAAATCCGGATGATTTTGAACTGCTTCGCCAAAAGAGCAAAAAATAATGCCTAGTTCTCCTAGCTTTTCTTTAAAAGAAGTAGCAACAGAAACAGAATCCATCACAAAGTCTACTGCTACACCAGATAGTCGTTTTTGCTCTTCTAAAGAAATCCCGAGTTTCTCCATGGTTTTACGCAATTCGGGATCAACTTCATCAAGACTTTCTAATACTTTTTTTTGCTTGGGTGCCGCATAGTATGAAATTGCTTGGAAATCGGGCTTGTTGTATTTTACATGTGCCCATTCTGGTTCGTGCATTGCTTGCCAAACATTGAAAGCTTTCAATCGGTAAGCCAAAAGCCAATCGGGTTCATTCTTTTTTTCAGAGATTAAACGAATCGTGTCCTCCGTTAACCCGATAGAAATTTTATCAGACTCTATGTCTGTTGTAAAGCCAAACTCGTACTCTTTACTCTTCAGTTCTTCTTTTAAGTCATCTTCAGTGTATGCCATGTCGTTTGATTTAACTTAAATCGAAAATGATTCACCACACCCACAAGTTCTATCCGCATTGGGGTTTTTAAAGACAAACCCCTTACCGTTAAGACCACCGGAATAGTCTAATGTAGTGCCGATCAAGTAGAGAAAACTCTTTTTGTCTACGACGACTCTAACACCATTATTTTCAAACTCTTTGTCATTTTCAGACAGTTTATTGTCAAATTCTAATTGGTACATTAAGCCAGAGCATCCTCCGCCTTCTACACCAACTCTAATAAATTGACCCTCTTTTTGATCTTCGGACATAAGTTCCAAAGCGCGAACTTTCGCATCATCTGTTACTGTTATCATACACGGTTTTCTATTTTAAAAACGAGCCCATTATTTAGACTCATTTTAAATAAGAACTTAATTGGCTACAAAAATACCACAAAAGTGGTACTGAAACAAGTAATTTAGGTTTAAAGCTAATATAAGTGGTCAACTCGACAATTCAGATGACTATCTTTGCCCGCAAATTGAACTTCAAAAGCGATTAAGTTTTTGGCAAAGAAAACGTTATGCAGGAAAAGACTACAAGGACGGATTTGGCAGATCTTGGTGAATTTGGATTAATTAAACACTTAACATCAGAGATTAAACCTAGTAATTCATCTACTGTTATTGGCATTGGGGATGATGGTGCAGTACTAGATTACGAAGGACGAGAAATCGTAGTTTCAACTGACATGCTTGTAGAGGGTGTACATTTCGATATGGCATTCAGCCCTTTAAAGCATCTGGGTTATAAGTCAATAGTTGTAAATATTTCGGATATCTATGCTATGAATGCACAACCTCGTCAGGTAACTGTCAGTTTAGCAATTTCTTCAAAATATTCTGTAGAAGCAATTGAAGAGCTCTATTCGGGAATGGTTTTGGCTTGTAAAATGTATGGGGTTGATATCATCGGTGGAGACACAACAACAAGTAATTCGGGTCTAATTATTTCAATTACAGCCCTTGGAGAGGTGGTTAAAGGCAAATCAGTCCAGCGAAGCGGTGCTAAAGAAACAGATTTGTTGGTTCTGTCGGGAGATCTTGGAGGAGCCTATTTGGGGCTTCAGTTATTGAATAGGGAAAAAGAAGTATGGAAGGCTAATCCAAATATGCAGCCGGATTTAGATGGTCATGATTACATTCTTGAGCGACAGCTTAAGCCAGAAGCAAGAAAAGACATTATCAAACTACTTGCGGATCTAGATATTTGCCCAACAAGTATGATAGACATTTCTGATGGTTTATCTTCAGAAATTAAACACATTTGTGACCAATCTAATGTAGGAGTTGAGCTGTATGAAGATAAAATTCCCATTGACCCAACTACTTATCAGCTAGCTCGAGATTTTAATTTGGATCCAACACTTTGCGCTTTAAGCGGGGGGGAAGATTATGAGCTGCTTTTTACAATTTCATTGGAAGATTACGATAAAATAAAGAGCAATCAGGATTTATCTATAATCGGTCATATTACGGCAAAATCAGCTGGATTAAATATGATTACAAAGAATGGTGTTTCGGTCGAATTGAAAGCGCAGGGATGGGATGGGATAGGAGCTAAAGACTGACTTTGCTTAATTCATTCTTTATTGTTGTCTCAAATGAAGTTTTTGCCAACTTGCTTTTCACCCAAGCAATAAAATTAAAGTACTCAAAGGCTGACTTCTCAAATGGATCGGACTGAAGTTTTTGCAGATCTTCGGATAGATTCAGATAAAGTAATTCATCTTCTTCCACTGTTTTACTTTTTAATTTGTTTCCAATAAAATTCAGCATAATGGTTTCGAATTGGTAGGTCCGATTTCTAGTTTTCAAATAACGTTGTGCTGATTTTAAAGCATATGGAGCCAGTCTATAGTTATCTAGCTCAAGATGAATTAACAGATTAAGAATTTGAGTGAAACAAAATATATCCAGTGTTTTGTCAATGTCTGCATTATTAAGCAATTGATTGCTCCACTTTAAAGCAGCATTGAACTCTTCTTTGCAGAAATACAAAATGGTTATGTTGGCTTCTATATAGGCTTTTCTGACATTGTTGATTTTTTCACCGTAAAGCCTGAAGCCTTCTTCAATTTGAGGCACAAGATTAATGCCTTTGTCAAATTGTCCAGTAATGGCATAAAGTGTCAATTCAATACTGTTGGTAGACGAAAACAGTTTAATGTCCAGGTCTTCATTGGAATTTAGTCTTAAAGCTTCAGGAAGCGCACGTAATTGTTCGAGATAATGAAAGGACTGCTTGTAGTTATTCAGCTGGCTTGTTACATAAATTATATTCGTGAGTACTGAAAAATAAATATTAGGTTCTTCTTTGAATTGATCTTTATTCGAGTCTATGTGTAATAGCAATTTACCTAAATGTTCATAGCATTGCTTATAATCTCCAGCGGCAAAAAAATAGGCGCTGTAAATGTGGTGAAACAAATATTTTGTCTCAAAATATAACGCCTTGTCTTCACTTTTTAACAAAGCAGTATCAATGATACTTTTAAATTTTTCAAGCTCATCAGCGCTTCTAGCCCGACCTTGCTGATGTAAGATTTGAAAAAGCCGGCTCTTGACATTCCAAAATTGAATGTAATTGCCGATTTTCTCTAGAGTTAATTGGTCTTCGTCAAGAATTGCTTGAAGTTCTTTTGTTTTTGTTTGGGTATAATTATCTTTTTCTATTAAGAGCTTCTCCCACATAAAAATCTCAAGGAGTGTCGTATGTTTTTCGTATTTATAAGCAATTTTTCGGGCACTTTTTAATTGTTTCGAGCTCTGCTTGTATAACGATTTTTTATAAAGAATTTCTGCGTAATGTAATTGTCTTTTTAGCTGGGCGTTAACAGAACTATTGGAATGAAAAGCATCTAGGCTTTTTAGTACATGATCGTAAATTCTTGTTTTCGTAATAGAAAATTTATTAATGAACGCCTCGTTTTTAAACTTCTTAAGAATAGCATCTTCATTATAGTCAGACTGCTTTTCAATAGCTTCAAAAATTAATAAGTAATTATTTTTATCACCAATTGTATGGCGTTTAGAGTAAATTTTAAAGTACCTCTTTTCAGCTTTTGATAGCGACTTGATTAATTGATGTAAATGGTCTGAAACGGTATTAGACATGTATATTAATTCCTATTACTAATGATAAATTAAGCCAATTTGAAATTGCAAAATGAATAGCTACAATTTTCTCACGCAATCAAGAGGGTTAGTTATTTTGCAATTCAATGGTGAGAAGACTGCCTTTTTAAAGATAATAAAAAGCGCATTACATGTTGTTTAGAACTGTAAAAAATAGCTGTTAAGAAAAGAAATTGAACTTGTATATTATTAGAGAAATTTTTATCCTCTATCTAATGGGTCTTTGGAGTCGTCTCCATCATCAGAGTCATCATCACCTCCTAGTCGTCCATCATCGTTGTCGAAAACTTCGTCATCGTCGTCATCAGGGTCTGTTATTCCATCACCGTTGCTGTCAAATCCATCATCTCCATCGTCATCTGGGTCTGTGATCGAACCGGACCCAATATCTCCACCATCTGAATCATCAACATCCGCACCGCCATTCTTTAACACAAAACCATTTTCTTCCTGATCTTCAGGCGTAATGCTTTGAGTCAAAGGAGCAACCTTTGTGCATGAACCGATAACAGCCACGGTCAACAATAAAAACAATATTTTAATTAAATCTTTCATCGTAGAGCGAACCCTAATAATCAAAAGTAGTGAAAAACCACTGAAAATCAATAAGTTTAGGCCTAAATTTTAGCGAAAACCGTATTTTTTTCTAAGGAGAAGACAATTTCAACTTTGGTTCCCATAGTTTCCTCGTTTTCGTTTTTTACTTCAAACGGTCCAATTATTTGAATATTGCGCTTGGTCAATGTTCTAAGTACATTTATTCTTGAACTTGTTATTTTCATGCCTTTTGAATCATGAGAATGTCCTAATGTTCCTTTTTTTGCAAGGGATTTTTCAATGCCTATACCATTGTCTTCGATTGAGAATTTTATTTCATTATCAGTCTTCACTATTTTGACTTCAATTTTCCCGGCACTTTTCATTGGCAGGACACCATGCCAGATGCTGTTTTCGACGTAGGGCTGCAAGAACATTGCAGGGACCCTGATAGAAGACGTGTCAATCGTCGGGTCTATTGTTATTTCGTATTCAAATTTGTCTTGAAATCTCATGTGCTCCAAAGAAATGTACAGGTCTAGCCTTTCCAATTCTTCCGAGAGCGCTACCAAATTATCGGGGGAGCTAGACGAGTCCAAGTTTTTGCGAATGAGTTTGGCAAAACTACTTAAGTACCGATTGGCAGCTAATTTATCTTGTCTATTAATATAGTATTGGATAGAGTTTAAAGCATTAAAAATGAAATGCCTATTCATACTGGCATTAAGTGATTGCTGCTCCAAGTTTAAAAGTCTAGTCTTGAAAATTAACTTTTCTGTTGTTCTTCTACTTTCTACTATTCGGCGCCTACTTCTGTAAATAAGTAGAATAATAGATAATCCAACAAGTGTTAGAAAATTAATGAACCACCAAGTTTTCCAAAAGGGGGGGGTAATAATGAACGTAAAAGATTGTTCTTTTGACCACGTCTTTTCATTTATTGTTGCTTTTACTTTAAAAGTATAGCTACCCGCAGGAAGATTGGAGTAGGTAATAAATCTAGTTTGGGACATGGGATTCCAATCATCATCAAACCCATCAAGTCTCGTTTGGTACTTCACTTGTTTTGGAAAACTGTGCGACACACCAATAAAATGGAATGTTAAGTGATTTTTTTGGTGTGGCAATATTAAATTAACGGGTAGCTGGTTCAGTTCTGTATATTCGGTGCAATAATTATCCCAGTTTGTATTATTAAGAGAAAGTTGAATTTGAGAGATACTTAACAGAGGAACGTAGGCTTTGTTTTTTGTCTGCACGTTTCGCCTATCAAACATTAGCGCACCGTTTATTGTACCAAACCATAAGGTTCCAGAATTACTTTTAAACGCTGCATTCAGATTCGTTTCGTAGCTCCGAGCTCCATCGTCCGGGGTGTAATTCCGAAAAATGATTCCGTCATCATTGGTAAAAGAAGCGATGTTAATCTCATTCAGACCATGGTTAGTCCCCGCCCACAATATCGTATCGTTTTCGAGAAGCAAAAAATTAATAAAGTTGTGGCCAGAAGAGGGGCCTAGCGAATATTTTTTAGCACTTCCGTCTGAAATCAAAAATAATCCATTTGAATTTCCCACCCAGAGGTGTTTATGATCTAAATACGCCATGGAATATATCGGATAAAGCTCATCTTCATTGTCTATTTTAATTTTTTTGAAGAGATTATTCTTGTAGGTATAAATACCATTAGCACATCCAACTAGTAAGCTGCTATCGGGCAGAGAAAGTAATGCCCTGACACTTTTTATATCTTGTTTTAGATGAGTAACAGAGTCCTTGTAATAATAAGCTATCCCATCTCTGTGTCCAATGAAAATTTTCTCATTATGCTTAGCTAAACTGGTTATTCTGACATTGTCTATTTTGTGATCGATCAGGTATGGATGCACACCTAATTTATCTTTTATTGTAATTCCATTTGACGTGCCAAACCAAATGTTGTTTTTTTCATCCACGATACTGGACCATATCAGTGAATTGGAAAACATATTGGTAGAAGTATAATTCTCGATTTCCTTGTTGAAATAGTTACTAATACCGCCGCCATATGAGCCTATCCACATACCGGATTCATTTTCGGCGAATGACATTATCAGATTGCTGGCAATCCCGTCGTCTTCTGTAAGTGCTACGAACCGGTCTCCAGAGAATTTAAATATTCCCGCACCGTCAGAACCTACCCAAATGTTACCTTCATTGTCTTCGAATACAACTTTGATATTATCATTTAATAATCCATTATCGGTTTTAAATGAAGTGAAGGCTTCGTTTTTGAGACGCTCTAAACCTGTTCTTGTTCCAACCCATGGGTTGCCTTTGTTATCAATGATAATGCTTTTAGTTCTGTTTGTCCGGATTCCACCGTTTTCTTTGTTGAATACGGTTGTTTTCGAATCAAAATGATGCATAACTCCCGCTTGTATTGTGCTTATCCAAAGATGTTCATCTTTTGAGGCAACGTTGCTAACGTTTGTGAAGTCAAATTCTTGTTTGAAGGAAGTCAAAGAGATTCCCGAAACTCGTTTTAGGCCATGATCGGAGGCGACAAGGATTTTATTTTCAAAAAGAATTAAATCTCTAATCCTGATTTTTCGCTGACCAATTTTTTGAATTTCTGTAATTGTATCCGAAAGGTTGTCTAAGGGGCATCTATAAAGCCCATTTGAACGAGACCCCATGTAGAGATAGCCTTCATGGATGAGCATGCAACGAACACTGGTTCTATTTAATTCTTTTGGAAAGCGGCATTGGAATGTGCTTTTGCCATCAATGATTGAAATCCCTCCATTATTCCCCAATAAAATTCGATTTGCATCGTCTACTAACAAGCAATTTACTTGATTGTCGAGTAAGCCGTTTGCCTTGGAATAATTTTTAAATTCAATACCGTTGAAGCAGCTTACTCCGCCAACGGTACCTATCCATAAGTATCCTCTTGCATCCTGTGTTATAGAGCTTATTTGAGTTTGGGGCAGGCCTTCTGGCCTTGAATACTGAATGAAACTGTACTGCTGAGAGAAGGCATTAAAGTAGCAGCACAAAAGGCAACAGATCAGAAGTGATTTGGTCATTAGAATGTGTTAATCCGACCTATAAAGTCTGATAGTTTTCTTCTTGAAATGGGCACGGTCTTTCCATCCGTTAATAAAGCCACATTGCCATTCGACCTTGAAAATTCACGTAAATGATCTTTCATGTTTATGATGTGCGATTTGTGCGTTCTAAAGAAACGAAAATGGTCTAGATTTTCTTCATAAACTTTAATGTTTTTACTGCTTAAATGTTTTCGTCCAGCCGTTAAAAAAATCATCGTGTAATTGTCACTTGCTTCAAGATGAACAATTTCGGTTTCATCAACAATAACATAGCCATCTCTGGTGGGGATGCTTATTTTTGCTGATGAATTCAGTTTTAAGGCTTTCTGGATGATGGCATTTAGCGATTCATCTTGTGATTCAGAGTTTTTAATAAGCGTTTCTACTTTTGTTACAGCGGTAATTAGCTCATCTATATTAATGGGTTTCTCAAGATAATCGATGGCGTGTTCTTTGAATGCCTTCAATGCGTACTCATTATGCGCAGTTGTAAATATTACGGCGAAGTCTCTTTTTTCGAGTGATCTTAAAAAAGAAAACCCATCTTCCTCAGGCATTGCGATGTCCAGAAAGACTAAATTAGGCTGGTGTGTTTCTAGCATTATTCTAGCCTCTTCTGCTGATTCCGCTTGACCAACAATATTCACATTGGAACAAAAATCAGTGAGTAAAATCTCGAGGTTATTTCTGCAGTTGTATTCGTCGTCAACAATTAGTGCATTTATTTTCATAAGACAGGGGGTTATAGGTTGAACATTTCCATAAGTAAGCCTATTTTTCTTGAAAAGAGCCGCAGGATTTACTAAAGTGTATGTTTCAATGACTGTACGACATGCTGTATTGATTAAACTACATTCGTTTGAGTAGCGTAAGAAATTCTGAGAGCTTGCCCCTGCTGATTGGTGCTGTGCTTTTATCATTTAAAAGGACTCGATGCCCATCTGTGTGCACATATTCTTCAACAGCATTTATGTTCACAATATGAGATTTATGAATTCTTACAAAGTAAAATGGCAAGAGGTCTTCGTAAGTCTTGAGTGTGCGCGTGTCCAAATATGAGCTACTATTT
>JABJPZ010000118.1 GCA_018663635.1 Crocinitomicaceae bacterium | reverse complement strand
GAAAATCCTATTTACACATTTGGAAATCAAGGTTCTTACCCAATTTCTTTGGAAGTCACATCAAATCAAGGCTGCATAGGTACATATAATGATGTTTTCAATGTTCTTCCTGGACCTATTGCAGATTTCTCAATGACCCCCAATCCTGCTTTAGCACTGGAAGATGTTAATTTTATCGACCTATCTATTGGAAATCAAATTAATCAATGGTATTGGAATTTTGGAGATGGCACAGGTGGGAACAACGAAAACGAAATTTATAGCTATGCAGATGGAGGAGACTACTTAGTCACTTTAACTGTCACTGATATAAATGGCTGTATTGATACTACAAGTCTAGTTATTTCAGTTGCATTACTTCCAGTGTTACCTACTGCATTTACTCCAAACGGAGATGGAGAAAATGATGTTTTTATCATTCGAGGAGGTCCTTTCACTGATGTTGATTTTAAAGTATATAATAATTGGGGAGAGTTAATTTATTTCACAAATGATGCAAACGAAGGATGGAATGGTACATTCAAAGAAGGAGATGCTCCAATAGGTGTATATACTTGGACATTTATCGTTGAAATAGCAGGAAATAGAATAATTTCAAAATCAGGTGATGTAACACTAATGAGGTAATGAAGAGAGTTCTTATTGTCATATTAATAATTTGTTCGGTTACAAAAACCAAAGGACAGGATTTTCATTTATCCATGTATGACGCGGCACCTGTATTCTTAAACCCTTCAATGACAGGTGTATTTGATGGAGAATGGAGAATTCACACCCAATACCGAACTCAATGGAAAGCTGTAAATTTCAAGCCATATACTACTGGTTTAATTAGTTTCGACATGCCATACAAAAAATGGGGATTTGGAGCACAACTTTCAAATTTCAGAGCTGGAATTGGAAATTACAATGCATTTCAAGCTCTTGCCTCAGCTGCTTACACCGTTCCAATAGATGCGAATAAGTTTCACAACATATCTATGGGGACTCAATTTGGAGGAACACAAAAATCTATAGAATACCAACTTCATACCTTTGACAATCAATATACTACAACAAATGGAGGTGGATTTGATAACACCATTGACCCTAGTGAACTTTTTGCAGGGCAATCAATTGTTATTCCTGAATTAAATTTTGGAGCTATGTATTATTACAGTAAACAGCTAAGTAAATTTAATCCATTTATAGGTTTTTCTGCTTTTAATTTATTAACCCCAACAGAAACTTTCTTTTCCGGACCTAATAAATTACCAATGCGTTTTTATACGCATGCCGGGGTAAGAGTAAATGTTACAGAACACATATTTGTATTACCTAAAATACTGGTGATGCAACAAAACACATTTAGAGAACAAACTTTTGCTATCGATGCTGGGTTCTATTTACATGAAGCGGAAACTTATCTACTGACTGGTTTGGTATATAGAAATCGAGATGCAATATCTGTTTCGGTGGGTGCTAGAAAAAGCCACTACATAGCAAAAGTAAGCTACGATTTTAATACGTCTACGCTCAGACCATTTTCAACGGGAAGAGGTGGGTTTGAAATCTCCTTTACCTACATGAAACAAAATTATAAACCAAAAGAAGGTAAAATTTGCCCAAGATTGTAATGAAACAACTAACTATAATAATCCTTTTGTTTTGTTCGATCCATACTTACGGTCAATCAAAAACTTCCTGGCTAAAAGAAGCTGACAAATATTATAATTCAGAAGATTTCTTTTCTGCACTTAAATATTATAAAAAAATACTTAACGACTCGGTAATATTATCTACGCAAGTTTTACCATATGAAACCACTGTATCAACACAAAAATTAAACAAAAAGAATGTAAAATTAGATTCCAACACTGCAATTTCAATGAATGAATACATTCATCATCAAATTGGAATGTGCTATCATTTTACATATGACTATAGTCATGCAGAACCACATTTAAAAACTGCTGTTGATAGTGGGTCTATTGATTCCGATAAATATTATTACGGTGTTTCATTAATGAAAAACAACAAGCATGATGAAGCAATTAAAGTGTTTGAAGATTATATTAAATCAAATAAGGATTCTGAGCAATTATTAAAAATGGCAAAATCTAATTTGACTGGGGCATATTACAAAGCCTATAGTAAATTAAAAACCGAAATTACAGTTTCACTTGCTGATACTAATGTATTTAATAAAGGAACATCTTCATTTGGAACTATGTGGTGGGGTTCTGAGGAGAAAATGATATTTTCCAGTGCAAG
>JABJPZ010000117.1 GCA_018663635.1 Crocinitomicaceae bacterium | reverse complement strand
TTGCCGAAGAAGCAGCTCCTACTGAAGAAGTAGAAGCAGTTGCCGAAGAAGCAGCTCCTGCAGAAGAAGCAGATTCTACAGAAGATGAGGAAAAAGGTAATGAAGAACAAGAGGGTTCGGAGGAAACTAAATCGGAAGAATAATAATTGAATGATTTAATTAATTATATTAAAGGGAGGCTGTTGCTTCCCTTTTTTTTTGCATTAAACTAAGAAACTGTTAACATTAGGTGCAGAAATTTAACAACTTTTGCTAAGGCTTAAAACCACAAAATTTATCTTTGCAGTATGAGAGCGCAAGAAAGAACTCCAGCAATCCTGTTATTACAAGATGGGACAGTGTTTCATGGTTATGCTGCTGGTTCGATTGGAACCACCACCGGTGAGATAGCATTTAACACGGGCATGACCGGATATCAAGAGATTTTCACAGATCCATCGTATTATGGTCAAATTATTGTAATGGCGACATCCCACATTGGTAACTATGGGATAAAGAATGACGAAATAGAATCAGATTCTGTGAAAATTTCAGGAATGGTTTGTAAAAAATTCTCTGATGTGGCCTCACGATATGGAGGCGATGGATCATTGAACGAATATTTTGAAAAAGAAAATTTGGTCGGCATCTGTGAGTTGGACACTAGAAAGCTAGTGCGTCACATTCGAGATAAAGGGGCCATGAATGCCATCATTTCTTCAGAAGAATTGGACATAGAGATTTTAAAGTCAAAACTTAAGACCGTTCCTTCAATGGCGGGTCTTGAACTGGCTTCAAAGGTTTCTTGTACTGAGAGTTTTGAAATCGGGACTGAAAACCAAAATAAGGTTGCTTTGCTAGATTTTGGAGTCAAAAAGAATATCATCAGATCATTAGTCGATAGAGGCTGCCACCTCAAGGTTTTTCCATGGAATACCAAGACCAGTGAGATAATGGCCTGGAATCCTGATGGAATAATGCTTTCTAATGGACCAGGAGATCCATCTGTTATGCCCGAAGTAATTGCTACAGTGCAAGAAATTGTTGCTTCTGAAATTCCTGTATTCGGAATTTGTTTAGGGCATCAATTACTTGCATTAAGCCAAGGGTTAGTAACGAAAAAAATGCACAATGGTCATAGAGGGATTAACCATCCGATTAAAAATATGATCACGGGCAAGTGTGAAGTTACCTCACAAAATCATGGTTTTGTTGTTGACGTGGATTCAGCCAATGAACATGATAACATAGAGGTGACACATGTGCACCTGAATGATAATACCTTAGCTGGAATTAAGGTGAAAGATAAGTCGGCGTTTTCGGTTCAATACCATCCTGAAGCTGGACCAGGGCCGAATGATGCTAAATATCTTTTTGATAATTTTTTAGAGAATATTATTAAGGCAAAACAAATTCAAACAGTGTAATCATAATTATTAAGATTAGAAATGGGTCAAATCGTTGATATTGAAGCTAGACAAATTTTAGATTCTAGAGGTAATCCTACAGTAGAAGTAGATGTGTACACCGATCAAGGTGGTTTTGGTAGGGCAGCAGTTCCTTCAGGTGCATCAACCGGAGTTCATGAGGCGGTAGAGTTAAGAGATAAGGACAAAGGAATTTATCTGGGTAAAGGTGTATTAAAGGCAATCGATAACGTCAATTCTGTTATATGTGATGAGTTGAAGGGCCAACACGTATTTGATCAAAATTTGATTGATCGTATTATGATTGGTATGGACGGAACTGATAACAAGTCCAAATTAGGAGCGAATGCAATATTAGGCGTTTCGCTTGCCGTAGCAAAGGCAGCAGCTTCAGAATTAGGTCAGCCATTATATAGATACATAGGTGGAGTGAATGCATTAACCTTACCTGTTCCAATGATGAATATTTTGAATGGGGGTTCACATGCGGATAACAAAATTGATATTCAAGAATTTATGATTATGCCGTTTGGTGCTGAATCTTTCAGTGAGGCACTTAGAATGGGAACAGAAGTTTTTCATCATCTAAAAAATGTGTTGAAGAGTAAGGGAATGAGCACAAATGTTGGCGATGAAGGCGGATTTGCGCCAAATTTAGGATCTAATGAACAAGCAATAGAAGTAGTCATTCAGGCTATTGAAAAAGCGGGATATAAACCAGGTGAAGACATTTATATTGCTCTAGATGCAGCTGCTTCCGAATTTTATAAGGATGGGAAATATAGATTTGAGTCAACCGGTGATGAAATGACATCCTCAGAAATGGTTTCTTATTGGAAATCGTGGCAGAAAAAATACCCAATTGTTTCTATTGAGGATGGTTTAGATGAAGATGATTGGGATGGTTGGCGAGAATTAACGAGCGCTATCGGAAGCGATTGCCAATTAGTTGGAGATGACCTTTTCGTTACCAATACCAATCGATTGGCTGAGGGAATTAAAACGGGTGCAGCTAATTCAATTTTGATTAAAGTCAATCAAATTGGAACATTAACGGAAACAATTGATGCGGTTAATATGGCCACTAAATTCACTTATAATTCGGTAATGAGTCATCGATCTGGCGAAACAGAAGATTATACCATTGCTGATCTTGCAGTTGCGCTAAATTGCGGCCAAATTAAAACAGGATCTGCTTCAAGATCGGATCGTATTGCAAAATACAATCAACTTCTAAGAATTGAAGCACAATTGGGTCAAACTGCCTATTATCCAGGAAAAAACTTTTTGTATTTATAATACAATTAGTATCACTTGCTTATTTCAACGTTTCACGTCCTCTATAATTTACGATATTTGACACCTTTATGCGGGGATCACAAACACTAGGTACTGAACCAATAGGTAAACTGCTATTTAAGCAATCTTTACCAGCAGCTATTGGTTTTATGGTGATGTCTCTAAATTCAGTAGTAGATACCATATATCTTGGAAAGTTTATTGGAGATGACGCAATTGGCGCGGTTACGGCCGTGACTGCAATTATTTTTTTATTTGCGGTTCTAGGAATGGCCATTGGAATGGGTGGAGCATCGATTGTGTCAAGAGCGCTGGGTGCAGGAGATAAAGAAAAAGCATCTTGGGCACTGAATAATCAAGTATCCATGGTTTTGATTTGCTTCATCGCTATTGTTACATTGGGTTATTCATTTTCTGATTCTTTAGTGTGGATATTTGGTGCTAAAGGAGATATATTTCCACTTGGACTTGACTATTTTAAGATTGTTCTAGTTGGTATACCGTTTTTAGCTTGGGGAATGATGTGCAATAATAATATTCGCGCTGAGGGTCGAGCTACGATGGCGATGATGATATTACTGGTTCCGTCTATTATCAATATCGTTTTAGATGATGTCCTAATCAGGCAATTGGGAGGAGGAATTGAAAGTGCTGCTTGGGCAACGACTATTTCATTTATGCTGAGTAGTGTTTTTACTTTTTACTTTTATTTCTTTGGTAATTCTGAATTGAAATTTTCTTGGACTCAGATGAGATTAAAAAAAGAACTGGTTAAAGAGATCGCTGCACTTGGCAGTGTTAGTTTAATTCGACAGGGCTCAATTTCTTTATTAATGATTATTCTAGGTTGGTCGTTGCATAAATACGGAGCTCAAGACATTCCTGCGCCAAACGGTGGGGAGATGGCTTATTCATCTTATGGGGTTGCCTCTAGATTGGCAATGTTTGTCTTTTTTCCTTTAATTGGAATTTCACAGGGGTTTATGCCTATCACTGGCTATAATTATGGTGCAAAACAATATGGACGGGTTCGCAAAGCCATTACACTTTCCGTTGTGTTTGGGACTATTATTGCCGCATTTTTGTGTGCTATTCTTCTTATTGGGGCTAATTATATACCGTCCTTGTTTTCAGTAGGTCCGGAAATGACAATCTATGCTTCAGATGCCATATTTTATGTTTTTATGGCTACTCCGTTAGTTATGTTCCCCTTTATTGGAAGTAGCTATTATCAAGCAATTGGTAAGCCGTTACCGGCTATGTTGTTGACTTTAACCAAACAAACGTTTTGCTTGGTTCCAATTATTTACATTCTTCCAATTTTTTATGGATTAAAAGGAGTTTGGTACTCTTTTCCAATTGCCGATTCCTTAGCGGCGATTATATGTCTGTATTATTTGTTAAGAGCTATCAGGCGATTGAAATAGGTTGTTGAGGTTTTAATCGCAGCATGTTATAAATTAGATATACCCAAATGAGTATGCAAGGAAATGCTTTCATCGCATAAGGTGTTATGAATCCTTCTCTCCAAGATTGGGGAAATACGTCTGTTGGAGATACAATAGTAAATAAAAAACAAATTGAAATTAATACGAATTCAACCCAGTTTCTTTTTGAATTGATAAACCAAATATAAGCTCCAATCACTGCAATAATATAAGTAGGTGACTCGGCTTTGTGGTTAAATATAACAACCCAAATAGTAACACTTGAAAACAACATTATCTGAAAGGCGGAAGTCTTGATAGCTTTGTAATTAATGAAAGGTAATAGTAGTCCAACAATTCCAAAAATCAAGACAATACCATTACTGGGATGTACGTTAAACCATAGGTCTAGCCAACCTTTAAAGGAAAAGGAGCTCGAAACAGACGAATCATTAATTAGCATATGCCACCAATTCTGATATTGCCAAATCAGCTCATTCCATCCAGTTATAACTATTGGAAATAGGGCCAATAGAGAAAACCACAATAAGCTATATGTAAGGAATTTTTTCTTTTTTGGATAGAGTAGGAATAGAATGAAAAGCACTAGTCCGAAAATTTTTATAAACACCGTAAGGCATAGAAATAAGGCTGCTCTGATTATTTGTTCTTTTTGGAATGATTTGTATGCCAAAAGGAAAAGCCCAATAATCAAGATATTACATTGTGAGTTTTGTAAAGATGTAACCAATTCCAGAAAGATAAAAAACCAAAAAAACAGTTGTAATCGTCTACTTTTAAAGTCAAAATCTTTGACGCCTAGAAATAGAACAATTACATTTAAAAGGTTCCAACATAATAGTCCAGCCCAATTCGGCATCCAGGCTAGCCCGCCCATGAACAGACTAAATATGGGGCTGTATTTGTATAGATCCCAATAATCTGTTGGGTAAGAAGTGTATAGATTAT
>JABJPZ010000116.1 GCA_018663635.1 Crocinitomicaceae bacterium | reverse complement strand
TGAACATCCATTAGAGTCGGTTACGACAAACGAATAGCTTCCTAGCCCGACGTTTAAAAGATTTAAATCTGTGCCAACTGTGCTTGTCCCATCGTTCCAGGCGTATGTATACGGAAAGGTTCCCCCAGCAATCAATAATCCAACAATGTTCCCGTCTGACCCGCCACAAGATGAAAGATCAATGCTGACTAAACCACTATCAACGATTGGGCCATTCAGGTCCTCTAACGTAATCGGATAGCTGGTGGAAATACATCCTGCGGAATCTGAAATGGTAAGTGTGTAGGTTCCCGTGGGAACTCCCGGTAAATCTGGAAGTGTGCCAACGATTGTTGAACCATTAGACCAAGAATAAGATATTGAACCAGTGCCGCCTACTGCAACAATGCCAGTAATGAAACCATCTGATTGTCCACAATTAGCATCAGATACAGATAACAATGAGGAGTCCAATACCGGCCCATTGATTGTTGATATCAAAAACGGCCCAGCCAACGCTGAACAACCAAGACTGTCAGTAACCAATAAGGTGTATGATCCAGAAGATACTCCGGTTAAATTGATAACACTGTCAATGATTGAAGATCCATCATTCCAAGAAAAGGAATAAGGCATTGTTCCTCCTGATACAGTAGCCCCCGTTATTGAGCCATTTCCTACCCCGCATGTATCCAGAGCTAAAATAATACCTGAGACATCTATTGATGGCCCCACAACTTCTAAAACACTAAAAGGACCTGCACCTGAAGAACAGCCTAAACTGTCAGTTACAGAAAGCGAATAATTGCCTGGGGGAACATTAAATAAGTCGAGGGAGCTTCCAACGGATGTAACGCCATCGCTCCAATCGTATATCAGTGATCCGCCACTACTAGAAATGACAATTCCAGTTATGTTCCCAAGTGTTTGTCCGCAGGTATCGGGAGCGCTTACTGCTGCACTAATGTCAATTGATGGTAGCGCATTGACAGTAATAAGTATAGAATCATTTTGCGAGCATAAATTGCTATCAGTTACTGTAAGAACATACATTGTAGTGCTGGATGGCCAAGCGTCAACATCAATATTGATAGAATCGCTTAAAAAGGTGTTCGGTTGCCAAAGATAGTTGAGCGCTCCGGTTCCCCCGGAAGAACCTGATGCTGATAATAGTATGGAGTCTCCAAAACACATAAGATTACTTGAGCTAGCTGCTAACGCAATGGGTGATGAACTTACTGGAATTGTAACCGTATCTTGCATTTGACAACCTAACGAATCCGTGACTGACAGAATGTAATCTGTTGTAACGGACGGATAGACAGCTGGATTGGCAATACCGTCATTACTGATGTCAGAATTTGGTGCCCATGAAAAGGTTAATGATCCAGTACCGCCAGCACCACTAGGCGAACCTCCTATTGAAATCGTATCGCCTTCACAAAAAGTTCCAATTGCATTGCCGGCATCTGCGAGAGGATTGGTTCCAATAGAAACGACAACGCTATCTATTGCCTCACAATTATTTAAATCGGAAACAGTTAAAATGTATGTCGTATTGGAAGTGGGGAAGACGTTAGGGTTGGCAACGGTGTCCTCGCTAATATCGAAAACGGGAGACCAAGAGTAATTCAAAGTTCCTGAACCTCCAGAACCAGCAGGAGAACCACCAATAAAAATTGTATCCCCTTCGCAAATTGTCTCAGAAGCGTTTCCAGCATCTGCTAACGGATTTGGGTTAACAGTGATTTGTATCGTGTCATTAGCCGTGCACATATTAGCGTCTTGTACTTGCACAATGTAGGTGGCACTGCTCGTTGGCCAAATATTGGGATTTGAAAAAGAATTATTGTCGATGCTTATATTAGGGAACCAAGTATATGTTAGGGTTCCTGTTCCACCAGTTCCAGTCGGAGCACCTCCAACAGATACGGTATCTCCTTCACACAAATTGGTAGCCGAAATTCCTGCATCAGCTATCGGAAGCGGGGAGAGGGTAATTTCAACCGAGTCTATATTTGTGCAAGCTCCTGAAGTAACCGTAATAAAAAACCAAGTATCAGTTGAAGGAAATGCAATTGGATTCGCAATGCTGAAATCGTCAATTTCTGGAGCTGGTGACCAACTGTAAGAATAACCACCAATGCCCCCCGAAGCTGTTGGGGTATCGCCAAGAGTAATCGAATCCCCTTCGCAAATTGACGTTGAATTCCCGGGGTTTAAGGTGGGATTTTCGTGCACCGTAATAGTAATCGGCCCTAGTTCTGTTTGACAAGTTAATAGCGCGAGTTCTGTAGCAAGCACATTGTAACTCATAGTAGATGCTAAAGGTCCAGTGTAGAAATTAATTGTGCCTCCTGTCCCATTTATTGCTGGACCAATCAAGGTATCATTCCCATCGTCCCTTAATTGGTAGGAAATACCTGTCTGAGTGCCACTGATGGATATAACTGAACTGTTGCCTTCGCATATAGGGTTGGGAGTTGCTGATAAGGTCAGCGCTAATGGTGGCGTGCAGACTATCGTGTAACAAGAACCAACCTGTATTGGGCAATTGGTGGCAACCATAGCGGTCATTGAAGTAGTGTTGATGACATTAATTCCTGCGCCTGTCGCCGAAGGAGTTCCTGAATTTTGAATGTTAACTGAAGCTGTGTTGTCTTCTCTTATGTCGAGTGCAGTGCCTGAAAAAGAACATTCATTGATGTTAAATGTGGCGGGGTTTCCAGAGCCAACTCTTGCGTACAAATCGTTGCCTTCGCTACTTGCAGAGTTGCTAGAAAAGGAGCAGGTGTCTATGTTCACAACAGATGCTGAGCCAGAACCAGAAAAGCTAGTATTGATTGAGATTGCCCCTCCTTTCCCACTTGAGGAACAGGAATTCCCGGAAAATGTACAATTGGTAAGTGCCAGTGAAGCGCCTCTCCCGACAGAAATTGCTCCACCATAAGCTGGTCCGCCCGTGTAAGAATAAGTATTGTTGCTAAAGCAGGAGCTGTCAATGAAAAGATTAGATCCAGCAAGATAAATGGCAGATCCACCGGTTGAGCTGCCATTTCTGTTGTCAGCGAAAATAGAGCTCAACACAGTAACGGTTGTGGTGTGATCTCCAGAAATGTAGAGGCCAGAACCCCCTTGCCAGTCTTTGGAATTATTAGAAAATGAATAGTGATTGAAGGTTACATCATTTCCATTACCTTCAACATTAACCCCTCCTCCAGCAACCGAAAGAGCCGTATTACAATTTGACCCACCGTATAAGAAATTTACCTGAGAACCACCGCTTACAACAATGGAGCTTGCTCCTCCGCCTGGTTTGTTCTCATCAGCAAGTACATCAATTATTTGTATTCCTGTTGCTCCTGAAATATTCAGAGCGCTTGCTCCTCCAAACCCATAATTGTATCCTGTGATTTTTATTCCCTGAATGATGATGTCGTTGGCGGTAATATTGGCCCACCTATTGGCATCGACACTGCCTTGGTCATTATCAAAAATCGTCAGTGCGCTACCTGCTCCAATAATGGCAATATTACTCACGTTTAAATTAAGGTTTGCATCTGTTTGATAAAAATAACCTGCATCTATGAACACGGTGTCCCCAGCAATTAACCCGACAGTATTTACGGCGTATTCAAGAGTGGCGAAAGGTAAACTAGCATTACCAGGATTGCCGTTATTACCTATTGCCGATGTGTAAATATCAGCACTGGTTGAATTGTCGTTAACATAATAAGTAGTGGCCTTGAGAAGACCTGAATAAGTTAACGCGAATAGAATGAGTATCGTAAATTTCATCTAAGCCGTTGTTTCAACTTTAAAATTGTCTTTTTTCAAAATTAGAATCAAATTTATTTATATTTATTATTAAACGTCTGAATTATGGTAAAAGAAGCTTTGTATGATTTGATCCACTCAATGACGATGTCTGAAAAAAGGTATTTTAAGATCTATTCCTCTAAGCATGTAATTGGTGCTAAAAACGATTATATTGAGTTGTTTGATGTCATTTCTAAACAAACGGTTTTTAATGATGATGAGCTTAAAAATAATACGTTTGTCAAAAATTTATCTGCCGAAAAAAATTATTTATATAGATTAGTTCTTAAAGGTCTGAATGCATTTCATGACGACTCGTCAGCAAAAAATAAAATTTATAGTCACCTGAAGAGTATGGAAATACTTTTTCATAAGGGTTTATATGGACAAGCTCTTAAACTCGCAAACAAGGCGCGAAAAATTGCTCAAGATAATGAGCTGTTTGTTCAAGAGCTTGTAGTTAATGAATTGGAAGTGGAACTAATGTCGAAGCAGTTTGAATACCATCAAGCTTCCAAGTCTATAGATGTTGCCGAAGAACTCGCTAAGAAAATGTCGAATTTCAATTTATACCAAAAAGTGACTACTGACTCGTATGCTGCCCGGTTAGAAATTGGAACATCACGTTCTGAGGAAGATACACGTAGGCTACAACAATTTTTGCGAATAGAGAATGAAGGCGAGACTAATTATCCGGTTACTAAGAGAGCCGAAATGTATCAATTGGGCCTCCATTTGACCTATTACTATTTCGTAGGAGATGAAAAAAAAACGCTTAAGTTAACCGAGAAAATGACGCAGTTGTATGAATCCAATCCGTTTTTAATTGAATATTCTACAATCGGATATGTTTCTTCTTTATACAACCTGCATAATGCGTATCAGAATTCTGGCCGTTTAACGGATGCCGACAACGTGCTTCATCGTTTGGAAGATTGTAAATTGAAATATGGTATTCCTACATCAGACAATATAGGGGCCAGGGTTTTCTTTTATTCAACAAATATTAGATTAACCAATTATTTAAAGCAAAACAGGATTCAAGAATCGGGAGAGGTAATTGCAAATTCCGAAAAGGAATTAAAACGGTTTCTAGGACACATTGGAAAACCGCAGCTCTATGAATATTATTTTTTAGTAGCTAAGCATTCTTTTATTTCCCTTGACTTTCGCAGGGCACTTAGGTTTACAAACTTGATCTTAAATGATTTAAAATTTAAAGTGAGGGCAGACCTTCTCTCCGCGGTTCGATTACTGAATTTATTGATTCATTATGAATTAAGAAATGATTTCACAATTGATTATATGGCCAAAAACACGTTGAGCTATTTGAAAAAGAAGCATCGATTATTTCAAGTGGAAGAGGAGCTAATACGTTTTATTTTGAACCACCACAAAGCTGAAGATTTTGTTCAACAAATTGCCGACTTGAAACAGCTGAACACAGAAATGAGGCGATACAAGCAAGACCAATTTGAAGGCAGGCCCTTTGATTACTTTGATTTTCAAGAATGGGCGACCTTTAAATTAGATAGTATTAGTCAAGAGTGATTGCAAATTTTCATACTTAACCTGACCGATGTAAAAAGCTATATTTGAACAATAACATGCAATTTTGTATCAAAAAAAAGAATGGAAAAAGAGCTAATAACCAGAAGCGGTAATGAATGTGAATTGTGCGGTGCTAGTAGTCAGATGTCCGCGTACTTAGTTTCCCCAAAATCGGGTACTGATTTGAATGAATTAGCACATATTTGTGGTGCTTGCCAAGAGCAGTTGGATGGAACAAGCGAATTGAACCCCAATCATTGGCGATGCCTTTCAGAAAGTATGTGGAGTGAAATACCTGCTGTAAAGGTGATTGCTTGGAGAATGTTGAATCAATTAAAAGCCGAAGAGTGGGCTATTGATTTATTGCACATGATGTATCTGGATGAGGAAATGTTGAATTGGGCTGAATTTGTTAGCACGGGTGAGGAGAAAGTAATTAAGCACATTGATTGTAACGGGGCAGAACTAGTGGCTGGGGATGCGGTAGTTCTTATAAAAGACCTGAATGTAAAAGGAGCCAATTTTACTGCAAAAAGAGGAACTTCGGTTCGAAATATAACCCTGGTTCATGATAATGCTGAGCATATCGAAGGAAAAGTTAACGGCCAGAAGATTGTTATTCTAACACAGTATGTCAAGAAATAGATTTATTTAATACTTTATTAAGCCAAAGATTTATTCTGGACTCATACGAAATAGGACAAGTGCTCTGGCTGGTTATTGATGTATTCGTGAATGAAGCCGAGCTCATTCATTCTTTGTATTAAAGAATGGAGTTTAGATTTATGAGCGAGTTGAATCCCTATTTTTACTGGACCTTTTTCTCTGCTATGCCTTTTTTGATATTCGAATAAGGTGATATCATCATCAGGACCAAGAACGTCGTTGACAAAATCTTTTAAAGCGCCAGCACGTTGTGGAAAAGAAACGAGAAAATAATGCTTTAATTCCTCGTGTAATAAACTCCGCTCTTTGATCTCCTCCATTCGGGTAATGTCATTGTTGCTCCCTGATAGAACAATGGCCACTTCCGCATTTTTCGGAATGGAATAATAACATGCTCCGGTTAGTGCCAAGGCCCCGGCTGGTTCAACTACGATAGCATCTTTATTGTACAGCTCAAGAATAGTGGTGCAAACTGCTCCTTCGGGCACCGTAATAACATCGTCAAGTAACTCTTGGCAATAATTAAAATTGAGTCCACCAATTTCTTTGACTGAGGCACCATCTATGAATTTATCAACCTTATTTAATTTTACTGGACTCCCAAACTTCAATGCTTCCGTTAACGACGAAGCTCCTTCGGGTTCTACGCCTATTATTTTGGTTTTTGGTGAATATGTTTTCACATAGCTAGCAACACCAGCGGCTAATCCGCCACCGCCAACGGGAAGAAAAATATAATCCAAAGGTTCTTGGGCTTGCGCAATTATTTCCTTCCCAACGGTGCCTTGTCCTTCAATTACTTTTTGGTCGTTAAAAGGATGTATAAATGTTCGTCCCCTAGAACGACAGTATTTTAAGGCTGCATCTGCGGCGTCATCGAAGGTGTCTCCTTGTAATAGAATTTCAATTGCTTTTCCCCCAAACATTTTTACTTGCTCCAATTTTTGATTCGGGGTAGTCGTAGGCATGAATATTACCCCATTAATATTCATAAGAGAGCAGGAATATGCGACTCCTTGTGCATGATTTCCAGCACTGGCGCAGACAACGCCTGCTTCTTTTTGTACTGAATTTAAAGAGCGGATTTTATTAAATGCACCTCTTATTTTATAGGAACGCACCACCTGTAGATCTTCCCTTTTGAAATAGACGTTACAATTTAGTCGGTTCGACCAATTTATATTAGTCATCAACGGTGTAGGTACGGCAACCCCCTGGAGAGTTGCCGCAGCACCATTAATATCTAACCGTTCTATGTCTGTTGCTAATTGCATCTTAAAACAACGTTGATTCAAGTATTTCCTCGTTTTTTTCTGGCCTCAACTGTCTTACTGTTTTACCTGCTAACCACATTTCGGAATTCTGAATTTCATTCAATTCTGCTTCTAATTTTTCTCTGTAGTCTGGTTTCTGATTCGCCGTAATTACTACTTCGGCTTCCAAGCCACTTGCAACGCGGGTATAAAGCTCTTCAAAAACAGGCGTTGTTGCCGCTCTAAATTTGTGTCTCCAGTCAAGTGCTCCGCGTTGTGCTGTTGTTGAAGTATTTGCATACATCCAGTCCATTCCATTTTCCGCTAATAACGGCATCAGGCTTTGTGTTAATTCTTCTACAGTTTCATTAAATGCTTCCGAAGGAGAATGTCCATATTTGCGTAACACATTGTATTGAGCTTCGAAAAGTCCTGCAAGTGCACCCATTAGGATTCCTCTTTCGCCCGTTAAATCAGAAAAAACTTCTTTTTTAAAATCAGTTTCAAATAAATATCCCGAACCAATCCCGATTCCGAGGGCTGTAATTCGATCCCAAGCTCGACCAGTTGCATCTTGATAAACAGCCATACTGGAATTCAACCCTTTTCCTTCTAAAAATAAACGGCGCAATGAGGTTCCAGATCCTTTTGGAGCGACTAAAGCAACGTCTACATTATTTGGAGGGACGATTCCGGTTTTTTTATGGTATGTGATGCCAAAACCATGAGAAAAATACAACAAGTCTCCTGAGTTGAGGTTTGCTTTTACTGTTTCCCATTGTTGGATTTGACCAGCATCGGAAAGCAAATACTGCACGATCGTCGCTTGCTTTACAGCGTCTGCCAATTCGAAAAGTGTTTCACCCGGAATCCATCCGTCAGCTATTGCTTTTTCCCAGGATTTAGAGTTTTTACGTTGCCCGACAATTACGTTAAATCCATTCTCTTTCAGATTCAATGCTTGACCTGGACCTTGAACTCCATATCCGAGAACTGCGATAGTCTCATTAGTTAATACTTTAAGCGCTTTTTCTAAAGGAAATTCCGCTCTTGTGATTACGTTTTCTTCTACTCCGCCAAAATTTAATTTCGCCATGATTTTTAATTTAATTCGATTTCTTTCTCTAGTTCTTCTAAATATTTTGCCAATGTTTTCATTGGCTTTGTAATTGCAACGCTTCCTGAGCGAACAAATTCTAAAATGCCATAAGGAGAAAGCGCATTAAACAGGGCAGTAGTTTCGCATGGGTGACCTGTTTTTTCTACCACTGTGAAATCACTTTCAATACTAAGGATTCTCGCATGGTGCTCACGTACAATTTCTTCTGCTTTCCCTCCCAGAAATAAGGATTGTGTAGGAAGTTTGTACAGTCCTATTTCTTGATGGATAATTTCTTGATCTTCATGAAAAAAGGCTTTCAGTACTTCTACTTGCTTTTCAATTTGAGCGGTCACTTTCTTTACCAATTCTTTTGATTCTTGAACGACAATTGTATATCGGTGAACACCTTTTATTTCACTAACCGATGCGGTAATGCTATCGATATTTATTTTTCTCCTTGTGAAAATGATAGTTACTCTATTCAAAAGTCCAACTCTGTCTTCCGTAAAAACGGAAATGGTATACCTTCTTTTTTCCATCATTTTAATCTTATATCTGATACGGCTGCACCAGTTGGTATCATTGGAAATACATTATTTTCTTTGCCTACCATTACCTCCAGCAAATAGCTGCCGTCATGATTAAGCATTTCTTCTACACCATTGGCGAGTTCGTCTCTCGTTTGTATTTTTTTTGACTTCAGGTGATATCCTTTTGCTATCGTTTGAAAATCAGGATTTACAAGTTGGGTAGAGGCGTATCTTTTATCGAAAAAGAGCTCTTGCCACTGCCTAACCATTCCTAAAAACTCATTATTTAGTATGACAATTTTTATATTCGCACCTGTTTGAAAAATAGTTCCTAATTCCTGGATAGTCATTTGAAATCCTCCGTCACCAATTACAGCAATTACTTCTCTGTTTGGTTGTCCTAGTTTTGCACCCAATGCCGCAGGTAAACAAAACCCCATAGTGCCAAGCCCTCCAGATGTAATATTGGATCGGGATTCTGAAAATTTGCTGTAGCGGCAGGCAATCATTTGATGCTGACCAACATCGCTTACTATAATTGCTTTTCCTTCAGACTTTTGGTTAATTCCGTGAATAACTTCCGCCATGGTTAACGTTTCAGTAGTAGGATAGAATTCCTTATTAATCACTGTTTCTACTTCCAGCTTTTCCAAACGGCGAAATTCTTTGAGCCAATCTTGATGATTTCTTTTTTCAACTCTTAGAAGCAATTCATGAAGCACTTGTTTAGCGTCGCCGAGTACAGCAACGTCAGTAGGTACGTTTTTTCCTATTTCTGAGGGATCAATTTCTATGTGAATTACCT
This sequence comes from Crocinitomicaceae bacterium, assembly GCA_018663635.1. GTDB lineage: Bacteria > Bacteroidota > Bacteroidia > Flavobacteriales_D > Parvicellaceae > UBA10066. Next base: position 1,712 of record JABJPZ010000116.1, on the reverse strand, counting down.
GAGCTTGCTTGGCATATAAGTCTAAGTTACCAGTCACTCTGTCGTCAAATCGCATACCGATTGCGATAAGTAGATCACATTCGTTGGTTAATTTGTTAGGGGCATAATTCCCATGCATTCCCAGCATACCAACATTTAAATGGTGATCCGATTCTAATGCAGACAGTCCGAGTATTGTCCATGCCGATGGCAGACCGGCCTTTTCTATAAAAGTTTTAAATACCTCTTCTGCTTCAGATAAAATAACTCCCTGGCCAAAAACTACTAATGGCTTTTTAGCTGAATTGATAAGGTTTGCTGCCTCTTCTATTCTATTTAAGTTTAGTTTATATATTGGCACATAACTCCGCATGGATTTAAACGGTTTATAGTGAAATTCAAACGTTTCAAATTGGGCATCTTTTGTTATGTCAATTAATACGGGTCCAGGCCTCCCCGATTTGGCGATGTAAAAAGCTTTAGCAATTGCTCTCGGAATTTCGGCCGCTTTCGTCACTTGAAAATTCCATTTGGTTACAGGCATGGATATACCTACTACATCTGTTTCTTGAAATGCATCTGTTCCCAAAAGGGCACTCGCGACCTGGCCAGTAATGCATACAATGGGAGTCGAATCAATTTGGGCATCAGCGATGCCCGTGATTAGATTGGTTGCGCCCGGTCCTGATGTTGCCAGGCAAACGCCTACATTACCGGTTGCTCGCGCATAGCCTTGCGCGGCATGAATTGCTCCTTGTTCGTGCCTTGTCAAAACATGGTTTATCTCGCTTTGATAGTCGTATAGCGCATCATATACAGGCATGATGGCCCCTCCTGGATATCCAAACATAAGATCAACTCCCTCAGCTATTAGGGTTTCTACCACTGCTCGGGCCCCGCTCACAACTGAAGTTGAGTTTAGTTTCTCAAGGGGATTTGATTTTAATAGTGTTTCCATTTTAAAAGTTATCAGTTACACAACCTTCTGATGCACAGGATACTGTTTTAGCATACTTGTATAAAATGCCTCGCTCAACTTTTAATTTAGGCGCTGTCCAAAGCTGTTTTCTTAACGCAAGTTCCTCGGTTGACAATTCTACTTCTAAGGTGTTTTTATCCGCATCAATTTTTATTATATCTCCATTTTTTAGAAGGGCAATTGGTCCACCTTTTTGAGCTTCTGGCGCAACATGACCAACGACAAAACCATGAGTGCCTCCCGAAAATCTACCATCGGTTATAAGTGCAACTTCGTTGCCGAGTCCAGCGCCCATTATTGCGGCTGTAGGTTTTAACATTTCAGGCATTCCAGGGCCTCCTGTAGGGCCCTCATATCGAATTACAATGACCTCTCCTCTTTGGACCTTTCCATTAGCAATTGCTGCATTTGTTTCATATTCACTGTCAAATACGTGAGCTGGCCCTCTAAATTTTACTCCTTCCTTTCCAGTTATTTTAGCAACAGAACCTGCAGGAGACAGATTGCCTTTCAAAACCCTTAGATGACCAGTTGTCTTTATTGGTTTTTCAATGGTTTTTATTATTTCTTGTCCTGGAGATAAGCCAGCAACTTCTGATAAATTTTCTGCTAGGGTCTTACCGGTTACAGTTAGACAATCTCCATGGAGCATTCCAGCATTTAAAAGGTATTTTAAAACCGCAGGAATACCTCCTATGGCGTGGACATCTTCCATAAGGTATTTGCCACTGGGTTTAAGGTCTGCAAGAAATGG
>JABJPZ010000115.1 GCA_018663635.1 Crocinitomicaceae bacterium | reverse complement strand
TTTGCCGTAGTGAGAAATAAAAGAGTAATTCGATAGTAATAAAAAAAGCCCCAATGCATTAACTAAAATGATTGCGAAAGAATTGATTACTTCCAGATATTTTTCTTTTAAACGAAGCTCTTCTATTTGTTTGTTGAGCACTTTTTATTTTTTTGGAATTAAATTTCACGCTAGCTTAAAGATAAAGAACTTCAAGACAAGAGATGATTATATGCTAATGTATATTTGACAGGGGTAATGTAGATTATAATTTAATTTTTATTCCGGCATTAAAAAAGAATCCATCTAATGGAGCCCATACTTCGGTGAATTGTGGGGTGGAGTATGGTGCGGAAATCAAACTTTCGTATTTTGATTGTCTTGTATCCGTGAAATTTTCGGCATTCAAGAAAATAACAAAGTTGTTTAGTGTTCGTTCCACAACAATTCCAGTTGTAAATATTGCAGGGGAGTTTAATTGAGAAGATAGAACTTGTTCTGATTTGTATTCATAGTCCCACCCAATTCGCCAGTTATTTTCAACCACAAAAAGTAAATCTCCCTTAATGCTGTGCTGAGGTGTTAGTGAAAGGCGCCTGTTGTAGCTGTCGTTCTGAAGAAACGCATCTGTATAAGTGTAACCAAAAAACCAGGTAAATTTTCCTACTGTGAGTTTTAGTTGCGTTTCGAAACCACTGCTATTTACGTTCCCATCAAAACTTTCATAGAACAGATTGTTAGTAGTATCTGCTTGTAATAGGATTGGATCGGATATTAAATTGTAAAAGAACATTTGATTAAAAGTGAAAAGGACCTTGTCTGAACCGAATGTAGTTCTGTATTTAAAGTCAAAATTGCTACCATATGAACGTTCGGGCTTTAAAACTTCAAAATCTATAGATTGTATATTCTTATATCCAAATGGCTCTGCTTCTTCGTTAAAAATAGTAGGCATTCTGTAGCCCATACCACCGCCTAAACGAAAAGCAAAATTTGTATTGAGTTTGTAGAGTGCGCTGATTCTAGGTAGAACAAATATTTCTCCATCATTTTGAGTGAATTTGGTGCGGGCTTGTGCCCAATCTGTTCGTAAACCACTTTCCAAAACAAATTTTTCATGCATGTTCCAAAGATGATTTAGATAGCCGCCAAGCGTAAAACAAGCTTGGTTTCTTAAGTTGTTGGTATCTAATTGTTGTTCTGAGAATTCATCAGAATAGGCATTAAAACCAATATTAAGATTATGTTTTGGCTTATTCAAGTGGTAGTTTAATTCGCTAAATGTGTTCAGTTGTTGGCCTCCGAACTGTGTTTTTTCGCCAATGGCGTTCGTATTAATTTGGATTAGCCGATCATACAAACTGACACTGTTTTTTAAAGTGATGGTACTGTAAGAAGTTATCGAACGTTTCATCGATAATTGAGTAGTATATCGACTACTGTTTTGTTTGTCTAGGTAGAAATGATTACTGTCAGCTTGTTGATTGTCTATTAACCTCATGTCTCCTCCTGTTCTAAGCTCGGTGGAAATAGTTGCTCCGACATAGAGCTCAGTTCTATCGTCTGGAAAAAAGAACAATTTAGGATTGAAATTAATTTTCGAAACTTCCGGAATATCAGCATAGCCATCGTTATCAGGATCGTAAGCGGTTTGTTGGTGAAAAGTAGCCAGATTTGTAAAACCAAATTTTCCAAATCTTCGCGAGGCGAATGCATTAAAGTCTTTGGCACCAATATGAGAAAAGTTGATGTGTAATAATGTTTCTTCGGTAGTTACTTTTTTTGTTAGCAGGTTTATCAACCCACCTATGGCACCTCCACCATATAATGTAGACGCAGAACCTTTGATGTATTCAACTTGCCTTAGGTCTAAAGGTGGTATTTGAAGCACATCCAGACTCCCTGAAAATCCACCATAAAGTGGAAACCCGTCTTTAAGCATTTGGGTATAACGTCCATTTAGTCCTTGAATTCTAACCACAGCACCATTTGAAGATGCTGCTGTAGTTTGTACTTGGATACCTGTGCTATGAGTTATTAGGTGTGCAATTTTACTAGGTTCCATGGAGGCAGCTTCATCAATCTCTTCTGTGAGCACTTC
>JABJPZ010000114.1 GCA_018663635.1 Crocinitomicaceae bacterium | reverse complement strand
TACAAAATTTATTTTTATGTTAGTCTTGCAATTTTAAATAAATAGCTAACTCTAATTTGATTTTTATATTCCGTACTTGTCAATCAAATAAATTAGAGCGGCAATAGAAGCTGCACCGAGTTTTAATTCTCGTTCATGAACCATTTCAAAAACATCGTTTTCTGAATGATGCAGATCAAAATAACGTTGAGAATCGGGCGCAAAACCAATTAAGGCGGTTTCTCCATTTTTTAAAGGAGCGATATCAACTCCTGCAAAACCTTTAACGATATATTCTAAGTCGTAATGCATCAATATATTTTCCCATTCCTCCAATTGTTTAAATTGTTTTTCTGTACCAGAAATACTGAATCCTCGTGGTGTAAATCCACCTCTGTCGCTTTCAATTGCAGCTATGTGTTTTTCGTTTTTTGATTTAGCTTCTTCAGCATATTTTTGAGCACCTTTTGCGCCATTTTCTTCATTCATAAAAAGAACAACGCGCAATGTGTTTTTTGGTTTGTAACCTATAGCCTTCAAGGTTCGAAGAGCTTCAATTGAATGAACAATTCCCGCACCATCGTCATGCGCGCCTTCACCGATATCCCAAGAGTCTAAATGCCCGCCAACAATAACGTAGTTATCTGGGTGTTCGTTCCCAGTTATTTCTCCAATTACGTTATATGATTTTACATCTGGTAAAGTTTGACAATGCATTGTTAATTGAAGTGTAATGTCTAGTTTGTCTAGCATTGCATTTTCAAGAATGTCAGCATCTGCGGTACCAATAGCTGCGGCAGGTATTTGTGGAATGCCAGCTTCGTATCGCATTACTCCTGTGTGAGGGGAATGATCTGTTAGTGTGCTTAGAGAGCGCAAAACAGTAGCTAAAGCCCCATACTTTGCTGCTTTGGATGGCCCTTTTGATCGAAAGGGATAGCACCCTCCATATGCATTAAAAGTTCTAATTTGTTTTTGATCCATTGGTGTATTGAAGAATACAATATTTCCATTTATTGCTGCCTCACCGAGAGAATCTAATTCTTCGAAGCTGTTTACCATAACTACTTTTGCTGAAATAGTTCCATTGGTATTTACAGAACCTCCCAAAGCGCATACATTTAATGGAACGTCATCCTGTCCAATTAATATACAGGATTCTTTTTTGCCTCTTTTCCATTGAGGAACCATAACTTCTTGCAACCAAACTTTGTCAAATTCATAGGAGTTTAATAACGCTTCTCCCCAGCCTACGGCTTTTGCAGCTTCAGGCGATCCACTTAGGCGAGCTCCAACATCTTTACATAAGCTTCTAAGATTTTCATAACATTCACCTTTGGTAAGTATTTCATCATAAATTTTACGAACCATTAACGAATCACCGTCTTGAGAAATCCCAAAAATCGGGATAAAAACTAGTATTAGGAATAATTTTTTCATGATAAACAGTTGAGATTTCTAAAATAAATATAGTCATCCACAAATGTGAATGGATTGTTATGCCTTAAATTGATGTCTAATTTTGCGCTGCAATGTATCGCTCCGCATCCAAAGCCGCCATACAGCCAGTTCCAGCGGCTGTAATTGCTTGGCGATATTCCTTGTCGGATGCATCTCCTGAAACGAACACGCCTGGAACATTTGTTTTTGAAGATCCTGGTATTCCAACAATATAACCTGTTTGGTCAAGGTCAATCCAACTCTTAAATATGTCCGTATTCGGTTTGTGTCCAATTGCTACAAAGAATCCAGTGCATTGAATAACTTGTTCTTCACCAGTTACATTGTTTTTTACTTTAGCTCCAGTAACTCCTTGACCATCGCCCAAGACTTCCACCGTATTCGTGTTAAATAATATTTCGATGTTTTGTGTTTTTTTAACACGTTCTATCATGATTTTAGATGCTCTAAATTCATCACGTCTAACTAGCATGGTTACTTTGCTACAAATATTCGATAAGTAGTGAGCTTCTTCACATGCCGAATCGCCAGCTCCAACAATAACCGTTTCTTGATTACGATAAAAGAACCCATCGCATACAGCGCAAGCGGAAACGCCACCACCGAGTTCAAGATATTTTTGTTCAGAGGGTAAACCAAGGTATTTGGC
>JABJPZ010000009.1 GCA_018663635.1 Crocinitomicaceae bacterium | reverse complement strand
TTGGCCTTATGAATTTACGATACAAATTTGTAAGGACTTTTATTAATGGTCAAGATGCGGGAGTATATGCAATTGAAGAATATTTTGATAAGAGACTTATTGAAAATAATGGACTCCGCGAGGGAATTACCTTTAGGTTCAATACATCAAAGTATTGGCCTTATTGGCCTTATTGGCCTGGACTGAATTCAAACTATTTTCAAGGGTCGCCAATCGAGCCATTTAATTTGGGTAAAAAAGAGCTAGGAAACCCAAGATTTGAGCAATTCCTGGTTGCAAAAGATTTAGTCATAGGATATGCCAAGGGTGAGTACACATTAGACGAGGTGTTTAATGTCGATCAATTAGCAAAATATTTTGCAATAACGGATTTGACGGGGCACCCACACGGAGCCTTCATTGACAATATAAAGTTCTATTATAATCCAATAATATCAAGAATTGAGCCTATCGGATACGACAATTCGATTATTAAAAGCATTGGTCATCAATCGATTGTAGGCTTAAGATACCTGTTAGGCGAAAGGAGATGGATCAATCAAGCACGGGAGGTAAAAAATTATCCTACCTGGCACGACCAATTATTTGCTGACGAAATTTTTCAAAAGGCCTACTTTAAAGCGTTAGAAGAAGTTTCTAATGATAATGAGATTCAAACAATGAACGAGTCTATTGAAGAAGTATTGGTGCAAAATTTATCAAAGATTCGATTAAACAAATCTGATTATTCTTTCTCTGGCGATCAGTTGGTTAAAAAGAATGCGGCATTTATACGCAAATTTATAACGCCAAAACATGCCTTGGAAACATACATTATCGATAAAGATACGGTGAAAAATGAGCTAGAAATAGAGTTTAATAACACTCACTACGCCCCTTTGCAATTTATCGGCCTTAAATATAAGGACTCCTTAATAATTCACAATCGTAGCCTTCCGATTCTACAGGCATCAAGTATTCCTGGCATACAGTCACATTCGGTTAAGGAGAAATTTACAATACCTTCTGAATTGTTAAAGAAGAAAAAATTTGTCAAACGTCTAAGTGTGGTATATACTATCCCGGGAACAACAAAAACATTTGAGTCAACTCCTTACCGCTGGAGTTTCCAAGACCCAAAGAATGTTAGTGAAATTATTAAAACAAGAAAACCAAATTGTGAGAATTTCCCATTCATTAAAAGGCATCCAGATTTTGTTGAAATACCCAAGGGTCAACACGTAATTTCTGAAAACTTAACTGTTGGTCCAAATCAACAGTTAATTATCAAAGCAGGAGCCAAGATCACCTTGAAAAACGAAGCCTCGATTATTTGCTACGGTGGAATTCAAATGATTGGAAATGAAAACGAGTTAATTCAAATTACTGGCGAAGGGGGTAACGGAATATTAGTTATTAATAGCCCCGTAAGATCAAAATTGATGCATGTTGCCTTCAATAAGCTGAGCAATTTTGAATTACAATATTGGAAGCTCCCTTCTGCAATCACCTTTTATCAATCAGATGTAGACATAGAATATGTGTCTTTCGAAAACAACTTGAGAGGGGACGATTATCTAAATGTATTTAGGTCTGATGTAAGCCTTCAGAATTCTAGTTTTAAAAATACGAATGCCGATGCATTTGATGGAGATTTTGTTTTTGGTACGGTGCGCAATGTAAGTTTCGACTCAATTGGTAACGATGCGCTTGACTTTTCGGGAAGCCAAATGGGATTGTATAGCCTGCAAATGAATGGTATTGCTGACAAAGCAATTAGTGGAGGAGAAAGAAGCATGTTGAAATGCATGAATTTAAAAATTGAGAATTGCGAACTAGCGATTAATAGTAAAGATGATTCGCACGTGGAAATAATTAATTCGACATTAAAAAACTGTAAAGTTGCTTATGTGGTCTTTTTGAAAAAAGCAGAATATGGTCCAGGCTGGATTGACGCCAGGGCTGTTAATTTAGAGAACTGTAAGGTTGAAGCTTTGGTGGAATATCGATCTAACTTCTTCCTAAATGGGGTAAAGCAAGAGCATACACACCAAAGTATAAAAGAAATGCTTTATGGGAATGAGTTTGGAAAAAACAGCAAGACTCCAAATCAGTAGAGTGATGTTGATCGAATCACTGCTTGCCTCATTTATTGTAGTACCGGCTTTGATATTGATTGCTAATTCTCTCGTTTAAAGAAGTTCGCTGTATGCATTTACTTAATTCACAGGGCCGTCTGCCACATAAATTATTCAGGCTGGCCGATTACAATTGTTTTTAACAACTTTCTTTGTAGGAAACGGTTATTCAATTAATAATTATTTTTTCCGAGAAATGATTCTCGCCTGTAGAAGCGGTAATAATATAGATGCCGGGCTTGAGATTATTTGATTTATCAATTTTTATATCAAAAGAGCCATCGAAATTTCGAGTATCGTATATTTCATTAACAACATGGCCGGTTGCATCCGTCATCATTAATTGAATTTTAGGAGAACCTATTGGACAATCACTCAATTTTACTCTGCAATTTCCGGGACAAGGATTTGGGTAAGCGATTAAAACACACGTTTCATCTGAAACGTCGTCTTCAATCGTAACCGCCGTTGGCCCAAAAACTTCTGAATTGCCATCATAATCAGTCTGCCTTAATTTGTAATAAATAGTGCCCGCTGTCGCATTATAATCAGTAAAACTATATTCGGATAAGATTGCTGAATTTCCAGCGCCCGGAACCTGCCCGATGGACTCATAATTTTGGCCATCTGTACTCTTCAAAACTTCGAAATAATCATTGTTTCTTTCAGAAGCTGTTTGCCATTGTACATCAACTTCATTCTCATTGTGTTCTTCGGCATTGAATGCCACCAACTCTACAGGTAATGGAGTGCCCGTAACGCTAGCGATTACCAGATTGTCAAAAAATGTATTGTTAAAACCCGTTCCATCTGCCCCGCTTCCGACAACTAGATCACCAGAACCAGTCCAATACAAGTCTCTTCCATCGGGGCCATCATTGCTCCACTGGATTACACCATCTACTAGCAAAGCACCAAAGCCAGTGGTAGGAAGGTAGTAGAAACGATAAGTTCTAAATGTATTATCATTGGGAATTGCATACACGTTTCCAGAGCTAACCGTGTTGAACCCACCGGAGCCATCGTCTACTCTGTAGGACACCGAAAAATTACCGAAACCTTGCATTACTAGACTAGAACCGCGCGTTATAAATTTTCCAGCGTTTTCTTCTCTTTGATAATCGATTGAAACGTCAATTCCGGCAACATCGAAAGTTGGACTTCCGGGAAGAACCATTTGTATATTCATTTTCGGTAGCCCGGCATTTAGGCCGCTGGTGCCACCAACTCCATTGGAGGCGACAACGGCACTTGCACTTATGCCGGTTGCATTGGGCCCTACATCAGCTGTTGTCGGGGAACCACTGTCCCATGTAAACTGACTAATTATTTGAGCAGATGCAAAACTAAAAGTGAAATAAAATAGTAGTGCAAATGTGATAGGTTTAGAAATTGTGTTCATTGTGATGGGCTATTGATCTAATAAAAATACGTGTTTTCCAGGAACGGAGTTAAAAATGTTTGATTAATGTGTTAAAATCGCGGATGAGAATCAGCCAACACTTGAAGAATGCAATTGTGGCTAGTGCTCATAAAAAAAGCTTGACCGCAAGCGACCTCAGCTTTCTGTAGCTCCCTCTCTCGTCGAAACGGGTTTCACTCGTCCGAAATTAAAAAAGC
>JABJPZ010000113.1 GCA_018663635.1 Crocinitomicaceae bacterium | reverse complement strand
ATTCTCCATTTAATTTATCTGCTGCAACAGCTGGTGGAACATGGAGTGGTGCAGGAATTATAGATGCACTTGCGGGTACGTTTGACCCTGCAATAGCTGGGGTGGGGATTCACTCCATTTCTTATACCATTGGTGGAAGCTGTGGTTCAGTTGATACGGAGTTGGTCATTGTAAATCCAGAAATAGACCCAACCATTAACCCTCAGTCAGATCTGTGTTTGTCTGATGGAGCGTTGGTTTTGTCTGCAATTAATCCAGGCGGTCTCTGGGATGGGGATGGTATAGTTAATCCGGTTACAGGCTCTTTTGATCCATCGTTGTTTGGACCAAATAATTATGCTGTTATTTATACAATTCCTGGATTCTGCCCAACCGCGGACACCTTATTTTTTAATGTACTACCAGATTTGTTACCTGTCATTTCGCCAGCTATTAACTATTGTGAAGATGCTCCAATGGATTCCTTGATGGCAGATATTAGCGGAGGTGTTTGGAGTGGATTGGGAATTGTAGATTCAACTATTGGCTCTTTTGACCCTGCAATGGCTGCTATTGGAGGAAACGAAATTGTTTATACCATTTCTGGAGCTTGTGCAGGATCAGATACCGTCATAGTAAATGTAAATGCTTTACCTATTGCTGTTATTGCTGTCTCAGATACAATAGGTTGCCCAATTTTGGAGGTTCAAGTGGATTATACAACTTCATCAACCTTGGTTGATTGCTTTTGGTCATTGTCTGATGGTACAATCGTAAATGGGTGCGGTCCAGCAGAATTTTTATTTGATATCGCAGGATGTGTTGATCTAAGTCTGTTTATTACAGATAATGAGGGCTGCTCACAAACTATTTCCTATTCCAATCAAATTTGCGTTGTAGACTCGCCGATAGCCAATTTTGAATATGCACCCGATCAGATTAATGAGCTAATGCCAAGTGTCGAATTTAACAACTTAAGTGTTAATGCGGTTAATTATCAGTGGGAGATCGAAAATGTATTGTATAACAGCACTGATTTAACGCATGTTTTCAGTGCTGCGGATAATTATTGGACGTGCCTAATTGCTGAAAATGACATAGGTTGTATAGATACACTTTGCCAAAATATTGAGATAGAGAGTATGCCAGCTGTGTATGTACCGAATTCTTTTACGCCAGATGGTGACGGTACCAATGATTTTTTTGGACCGAGTATTTATGGATTTGAACCTGTAAATTTTGAATTGATGATTTTCAATAGATGGGGAGAAATGATTTGGTATTCTCAAGCGCCAGATCGTCTTTGGGACGGAACTGTTTCACTAGCAAGTGGTACTGGAGTCGCTATGGAAGATATCTACGTTTGGAAATTAATCTACCAGATTCCTGGTCAGATTCAAGTGAATTCTAAAGTTGGACACGTAAGCTTATTACGATAACCAATTTTATTCCTTTTATCTATTGGATAATGATTACTTTTGCGCCTGAAACGCAAAGAGTTGAATCAAAAAAAATCCGAAATACATACGGTCAATAAAAGTGGGTTTACTGCTAAGGTTTCAGATTACGTAGCATTGACGAAGTTTAGGCTTGCAGCATTGGTTGTTTTTTCTGCAGCAACGGGATACTTCATGGCAATGGATTTCTTTGATTGGAAAGAATTTGTATTCTTAATTCTTGGAGGTTTTTTAGTTACTGGGTCAACTAATGGGTTTAATCAAGTAATAGAAAAGGACCTTGATAAGTTAATGAATAGAACGAAGAATCGACCAATCCCTGCTGGAAGATTGGGTGTAAAAGAAGCCATTTTCGTATCGTCCGTCTTTGGCATTGTTGGATTAATTTTACTTTGGATGATTAACCCATCCAGCTGTATATTGGGTTTCCTCGCATTATTCTCTTACGTAGCCATCTATACGCCTTTAAAAACAAAAACACCCTTAGTTGTATTAATCGGTGCCTTCCCCGGAAGTGTACCTCCATTACTCGGATACGTGGCAGCTTCTAACGCTTTTGGATTGGAAGCGGGGATTTTATTTTTGGTACAATTTTTTTGGCAATTCCCTCATTTTTGGGCCATTGCATGGAGAGCGAACGATGATTATTTGAAAGCGGGTTTTAAAATGTTGCCTTTAATAGAAGGCAGAGTGAAGGGAAGTTCTTGGTTAATTTTGCTATTTGCCATGTTTATGTTGCCTGTTTCGTTATTGCCTTGGGCTTTTGACATGACACACGGGATTATTACTATCATAATTGCCAGTACTGCGACTTTTGCTTTTATTTGGCCAGCATATAAATTGTATCGAACGGGTGAAATGAAAGAGGCTACACGACTCATGTTTGTTTCTTTTTTCTATTTACCTGTCGTACAGATTGCATATATAATTGATAAAATTTAAATAGGTGAGTGTTCAAAAATTCAAAGAAGAAATGCCCGAGGGGTTGTACGAAAAAGTAAAAGTGCAAACGCTAACCATTTTCTGTTTTGCGATTGTGATGATTTTCGCAGGATTTATTTCGGCCTATATCGTCCAAAGCAGTGACAAGGTTTGGGTAAAGTTGTCTCCTCCAGAAGCTTTTTTGTTCAGTACCGTTTGTGTGCTTATAACCTCTGCATTTTTAATCATAGCTCTTTTTATCCTTAAAAAAGGATCAACGAAATGGGTTACAAGGTTTTTAGGATTAGCACTGATTTCTGGTCTTGCGTTTTGTTATTATCAATATAAAGGGTGGGGAGAGCTTATTTCAGGAGGAAATTTGGTTTCGGTTCATATTGTTAATTCTATCGGACAATACGACAGCAAATTTCATTTTGAGAAAGACGGTCAACGAATTGACCATGATGGACAAAATTACTTCATATCAGGAGAGAAGATGGAACCGAATGAGGTGATAAAATTGCGACAGTTTGCTCATGATATTTGTGAAAATCAATATCGGCTGACAAATCAAGTAATAAGCTTAGAAGAGAACTGGGATCCATTCACTATTGTTTCATCAGCAAATAATGCGGTTCAATTTGGCGACACAAGTATTTCTTGGCAAAATGATTCTATTTTAAATTACTCTGCAAAACAAGACCTTTTTAATTTTGCACTTGCCGTCCATTTGAAAATGGAGTACTTTAAATTAACAGGCACTTATGGAACTGATTTCACATTGCTTTTGAATCAAGAGGAATTAGAATTTGACAATCGTCGGTTCTACTATAAAGAATTGATTTTAACGGAAGAAGAAATTTTAGGAGTAGAAGGTTCTGATTTTGATGAGGGCAAAGAGATCAAGATTAAAGATGGAATTCTATATGCGGATGATGGCGAAATCATCGATGTGTCAAATGGCCATTGGGATTTTGACTACAGAGCAGGCAAGGTGGATTTTTCTATTGTTATTGATAATGGCGTTTGGACAAGACTAAGAAGTGAAATAAGTGGAGACGACTATGCAGCGATAAAAAACAGGGGTAATACAGCAAGTTCTTATCTCTGGGTGGTTTCAATTGTCCATTTTTTGCACATCATTGGAGGAATAATTTACTTACTCAGCTTATTTATATTAGCTCTAAATAAGCAAATTGTCGCATACAATAAGGTTAAAATAAGACTTGCTAATATTTACTGGCATGTTTTAGGAGGATTGTGGGTGTTTTTGTTCTTATTTTTTCAATATTATCATTAAACTTGCAACGAATTAATTTCAATTTCAGAATATGGCACAAGTAGAAGAGGTTGACAAGTCGCTAGTATGGTCGGGAGGAAATTCGCCTTTCCGTTTATCTTATGGAAAGCAAATGATGTGGTTTTTCCTGGTGTCGGATGCATTATCTTTTGGTGGATTGTTAACGGCATATGGTTTTGCAAGGCACTCAGTTGAATCGTGGCCTGTTGCAGAAAAAGTCTTTAGAGCACTGCCTTTTACAGATGGTGATTTTCCATTGATTTATGTTGCTTTAATGACTTTTATTCTAATTATTTCCTCAGTAACCATGGTGCTTGCTGTCGAAGCCGGTCACAGAAAATATAAAAAGGGTGTTATAAAATGGTTATTATTAACGGTTTTGGGCGGCGCGATTTTCGTTGGCTCGCAGGCATGGGAATGGTCGCATTTTATTCACGGTTCGCATCATGGAGCAGTTCTAACAGAACAAGGTTGGGCCTACGTTGCGCATTTGGATTATCAATACGATGATGACGGTCATGTAATAATGAATGGACATCATCCCGAATTAGCAAGTATTAAATTGCAATTTATTGATGGTGGTAAATACATGTTAACGGGATCTGAGGCACTGGCTTCCTATCAAACTGCAGAAAAAAATGAAGAAGGAAAATTGCTTTTAGCAGATGGTCTAGGTGTTCCTCTAAATGTGGTT
>JABJPZ010000112.1 GCA_018663635.1 Crocinitomicaceae bacterium | reverse complement strand
GGATATGTTTTTTTGTCTGCTGCATTTAAAACGGGTAATTTCTTCAGACCTTTTGTGCAAGTGTTTTTTGCTAACGTTACTATTGACCCGTTTTCTCCATAATCGAAAAGATTTTGGTTTTAGCTCTTGCCGCATGATTTTGATTACACAAGACTCACTTAGTCCAAACTGAAACACTATGGCTTCAAATGGAGTGCGGTCTTCCCATGCCATTTCGATTACTCGATCTATTATTTCAGTTGATAATTTCCGCATGCTCAAAAGTGTTAATTAGAATTAAATATGAATCCGATTTGCAGTGCTATTGCCGTGTTTAACGATTCCTTTCTATCCACTAATGAGGTATTTAACGCGACAAATCCTGACTGCTACTCCAATTATTTCACTACTTAATAAACAACTCAAATGTGACTTTGTTTTGTAGTGCATTCCTTTCTTTAAAATCGTAAATTATCCAAATTGATTTTGACGGAACTCAATTAGCTAAGGCAAGTTCAGCTATGGGAAATCAGGCTATTTATGGGCTGAATTGAATAGGTTCAATCAATTGCAACATTTCCTGTAACGGAATTATTTGTCAAGTTGAGTTCCTAAAATGAGATAAGTAGAAACTTGTATAAGTTATTTTAATTCTTCCTTGAATTTATTATTGCCACAACTATCAACTAATAAAAGTTGTTGAAAAAGGAATTGAAGTAGGGTAGAATCGCATTCTCATAATCAAAAAATCCCCTCATTTCTGAAGGGCTTCTTTTGATTAATTTATTTTAGGATTTTAAACCCTTAACGGAAGCAATTAAGTCAGATTCAGCTTTTTCCATTTCACCGTCACTTGCAGCCAATGACTCCAGTTTTGAAATCATTTCGTTGAATCGCTCTTCGCTTGAAAATTTAACATCTTCAGCAGACAATTGCGGGAGAGATGCCGTATTCATTAAATCAAAAAACTCTTGCTTTTCATTAGAAGTAAATTCGTCGATGGAATTAATATTTTCTGCAAGAAAAGATTTTTCCTCATCTTCAATTATACCGTCGGCTTTTGCAAGATAGATTAAAAGTTTTATCTCCTTTTTCTTGTCATCTTTCGATTTGAATGATTTTGTTTTCAATAATTTCCCAAAGAATCTCCCCACCTTTTTTCCTTTGTCCTTGATGTCAGATTTAACTTCTTCTACTTCTTGATGGAATTTAAGACTGGGTGTCTCAAAGAAGTTAAGAATCGACACCTCATGACTAGTATTCGTTAGCATATGGGTATACTTGATTTGAACACAAGGAATAACTTGGTAGTATAAATCTTCTTCAAGGAGCTTATTAAAATCATCTAACGATAAACCAAGTTCATTTTGAATAGTAGAAGCATACTGCTCGACAATTTCGTCTCGTTCGATCACAACTTGCTCATTGATATTTGTAATCATTCTTTGTTTACTACCACCATTATTTGCGTATGATAGAACTTCTGACTCCGTAATCTCTTGTAATCCATTGCCTTGATCAAATAATTTTTCAACTTGATGTTTGTGTATAGATGTTTTAACAAAAGCTATCTGTGCCATTTCACCTTGCGCTTTGCAGGTAGGACAGTCAATCATCCCAAATCTTTCTTTGTCGCCATAACAATTAGAACAGGTTATTTTTTTCTTTCCTGAACAAGTGCTGCAAGTTACTTTACCTTGACCAGTGCACGGTGAACAAACGACTCTACCCCTTGTACAATTGTTGCAAGGTACATGTCCTCTTCCTTGACATTTACCACATCTTTTTTCTTGCGCATATTTCGAGTTTGCAGCTTTCGCTACTAACCCGTCATTCACTTTTCCATCACCTCCACATTTGGAACATCGAACAGTGTCTCGACCATCACACGTACCACAAACTACTTTCTTTGATCCCGCACAAGTATCGCAGGTGTTTTGTCCTTTGCCTGCACAATCTTCACAAGTCCAAATGTGTCTGCCGTCACAATCAAAATCATCACAGGAAACTAGTTTCTTACCGGTACATTCATCACATGTTTCTTTATATGTTCTGTCCGAAATGAAATAGTATTTCTGATCTGAGGATATTGAATCTCCATCTGTATCTAGCGGGAAACCGAAATTAGCCACAGAACCTATCGGATCAGACTCTGGCTCAATTTGATGATTTAAAGAAAGGTTGTCCAGTATTTTATTTGATGGAAAGTATGCTAATTCGCCATGTTTTGCGTCACCTCCTTCGTACTCAGCGAAATTATTAGCTATTTGAGGATACATTGGGAATCGAATAAACATGGACTGCTTTTCGG
>JABJPZ010000111.1 GCA_018663635.1 Crocinitomicaceae bacterium | reverse complement strand
CCAGAACAAATTACCGAATCAGAAGGTATGATGTCAACTATAGGGCTGGACTCTACAGCAATCAGCACACTATCGATTCCAATGCAACCATTATTGTCTGTTACACTTAATTTGACAACGTAATTTCCGCTATCCAAATACAATTTTGTTATTGTGCTATTAGAATCTACAATGCCACTTCCCAAATCCCAATAATAACTTACAGCATTGTTAGTTGAATCTGAAAAAACGATAGAATCTCCTTCACATACCGCAAAATCACTTGCATAAATCGCTATTTCAGGCTCTTCAAAATTTTCAATTAAATCAGTTTTTGTAAGCGTATCCTTGCAACCATAAGAGTTCGTACAAATTAAAGAGACATCAAAGATTCCCGTAGAGGAAAAATTATTAGTCGGACTAATGGTGGTCGAACTAGAACCAGTTCCAAAATCCCAAAAACTAGAAACAGCACTTGCCGTTAGATTGGTAAATTGATAAACATGATTAGAGTCACAAGAAGCATATTGATCCACTGAAAATTGAACTTCTGGTAGAGAATGAATAGTTACAATACTCATTATTTGCTTAACATGAGAACAACCAACAGCGTTCGAAGCAATAAGTGTTACTGAGTAGCTCCCTGGCTCCGCATAAGTATGGGTTGGATTTTCTGTTATTACCGTAGAACCATCTCCAAAATCCCATAGGTATTCTGAAGCATTCATCGATTCATTGTTGAAGTTAATAACATTATCATTTTCACAATTACCAAGTTGAATTGCTGAAAAATCAGAAATTGGATCATCGACAACATGGATAAAATCGTTTATCACCAGCGTATCTTGATCCCCTGCCGAATCTGTAACTATCAATGTTACCGTAAAGAGTCCTTGGGTTAAATAAGTTACAGTCGGATTCGAATTAATAGAGGATGTTCCATCACCAAATTCCCAATAATAAGATGTTGCCCCTACGGAAGAATTTATAAATGTTACGCTAAAAGGTGCGCATCCTTCAGTATCAATAGCACTAAAAGCTGAAACTGGAGCTTGTCCCAAACAACCAAATGAAGTACTGTTAAAAATTACAATAAGGATAATGGCTAGTTTTCTAAATATCATTAAATCCACTTTATCATTTATAGAGCAAGAATACGTCAACTAAAAGAAATTGTAGTTTTAAAACTTCCCAACAAGCTATAATAGTTTCCTAACAAACCCTATTCAGGATTAAAACAAGTACAAAAGTACTAAGTATGCATCTTAAATTTACAAAATTATAGCCACTCTTATTTTCATTTAAACGAATAATGTATTGAGAACTTTGGAACAAACTCAAACAAATTCAGTATAAAGGTGTGAAACTACCAAAACGGAATTCAAAAGCCGAAAAACATTTAACCATAGATTTAGCTTGGAGAAATTAAAGTCAACACCTTTTGAGTCAGAGAGTTTATCAACAATAAATACGGTTCCATTACCCGTTCTATTGGTTGATAATAGCTTGCGAATAAGCTTTATAAATGAAGCTGGAAAGCATTATTTCCAAATCTCTTCTACCGACCAAATTCAGGAAATCAATTTTATTGCCTATCTAACTGCTATTTCAGCTGTTACTGAAAAACAGTTAGGAGAACTGGAAAAATACTTGCGTTCAAAAGAAAAAGAACAGCGAACAATGAACTGGACGTTGAAAGAGCAAGGTGAAGTTGAATTATTTATTAACTGCGTCAGTATTGAACAAAAATCTTTCACACAAATTTGTATTTATTCCAATTCTCAAAAAGCAGAAAAGAAAAATTCTGTAAGCAGACTTTTCAATGACTCCAATTTACTTGAAAATGTAATTCAGCAATCTACCGAAGCCGTGGTAGTTGCAGACAATGACTTAAAAATTCTCGTTTGGAATGAGAAATCAACCGAATTACTCGGTATTGGCTCTAAATCTTCTAAAACTGCAAACTGGAATGAAGAATATGAATTATATGAAATCGATACCATCACCCCCTTTAAAAAAGACCAGCTTCCTTTAACAAAGGCCGTAAAATTTGGTATTACCACAAGGAACTGTGAAATGTACATTAAAAAGACAGGTATGTATCTGTCGGTTAATGCAACACCTCTTTATGATCAGAATGAAAAGAAAATAGGAGGAATGGCTGTTTTAAGTGACATAACGGCAATGAAGAAAGCCGAGCTTGCTGTAAAAGAAAGTGAGCTTAAATTCAGAACACTTTTTGAGAATGCCAATGACGGTATTTACATCGTTTCTTTAAATGGTGGGATTTTCAAACAAATCAATAAAAAGGCAGTTGAAACATTAGGGTATAAGAAGAAAGAGCTAATAGGGAAATCAATCGATTTAATAAATATTCCATTTGACAAGGTCAAGAAAAATTGGATCCAGCAAGAACTAGAAACTACGGGAAAAGTAGTTTTTGAACATGGACACATTCGAAAAGATGGTCAAATAGTGCCCGTGGAAATAAGTTCTAAAATTGCTCAGTATGAAGGACAAGAAGTTATCCAGTACCATGTAAGAGATATTTCTAGCCGGAAAAAAGCTCAAGCAGAAATACAGAGATCTTACAAGGAGATTCTATTTACCCAAAACTTGATTCAAGCCGCTGAAAAAGAAGATAATCTTCCTTTTTTGACAAAAAAAATAACAGAAGGATTATCTGAAATAATCAAACCCACGGCAACGAGGTTATACAATTACGATACAGCTACAAAAAAACTATCCATTATATCTGAAGAATTGAATTCTGCTGTCAGAAGTAAGTTTGAAACTTTATCCAAAAAAAAAGTAAATAGTATTATCCCTGATCCGGACAAAAACGTTTTTATCCGAAAATTATTAAGAACTCAAGAACCGAATATAATAAGCAGCAAAAAACAGATTCAAGAATTTATTGAACAGCATGTAGAGCACAAATTCCTTAAAAAATTGGCTCCTACGATTATTAAAATACTTAACATTAAAATAATCATACTTCTCCCTATTTTGTATGGTGATGAAGTAAAAAGTATCGTCTCGTACACATTAAGTGAAAAACCTAAAAATGAATCTATTGAGGCTATTATAAGATACTTGAAGCAGGCCAATAATGTGTTGAAAAAAATTCGATTTGAGCAAGAACTTAAGGTATTAAACAATAAGTACACAGACTTAATAGATAATTTAAAGGACTCTGTAATATCTCTGAATCAAGACGGACGGATTATTTTGGCCAATTACGCTGCACAAAAACTATTCGGATATTCTCAGAAGGAAATTCTAAAGTTGAGCTTAATAGACCTTGTTCATCCCCTTGATCGCGATCGTTCAAACGCTTTTTATGAGAAGCTAAAAACCAGCGAGTTCAATTCAAATTTTATTGGTAGAATCATTGCAAAACAAGGCGAAACAAAATACGTTGAAATAAGCTCTTCAGCCATTTTTGATGACCAAAAGAATTATCTTGGCTCAAGAGCAATTGTTAGAGACATAACGGTACGAAAGCTGCAAGAACGCAACAAACATGTCCAACAAATTTTACTTGAAAATGTTGCAAAAAGTGTTGATTACAAACAAATTGTTCAGCAATCTCTGCGCTCGTTTGAAGAAGTGCGATCTGGCGAAATGCTTGCTGCCGTTTATAATTACAACCGAATTGAACAAAGCTTCAACCTTATTGGAGCCAACTCCAAAAAACATGAGGAATTTTTTCTTAATCTGAAATTTGCAGGTATGTATCCTGAAGCGGTTATTAAGGAAAATACAAAAGGAGATTATGCCAGATTTAATGTTGAAGACAATGAATTAGTTGATTTTTCCAACACGGGCTATGCTTTTCCGATTGTATCCAGACACTTAGGAATTCGAGGGGTAATTATTATCTTCTTCGATACTGAAAAAGAAGTAACGAACGAAGAAACGGATGCAATAAATGCAATCAATAATATTTTAAAAATCTCTATCGAGCATCATCAAAGTAAAGAAGAAATTAAACGTTTCACGGAAAATCTTGAAGCTGCAGTTGAAAGAAGAACATCTGAGCTTCGACATGAAATTTTTGAAAGACGGATTATAGAGAAAGAGCTTGAAAGGTCTAAAAATTTGGCTGAAAGTGCGAGTAACGCGAAAACAAACTTTTTGGCCAATATGAGTCACGAAATAAGGTCTCCCCTAAACGCAATATTAGGGTTCAGTCAAATAATGAAAGGGATTTCTGCTAAGGAAGGTTTTTCTGATAAATCGATGACCTATTTGGATAATATTGAAATGAGCAGCAAGAACCTTTCGGCTATCATTAATGACATACTTGACCTAAGTAAAATTGAATCTGGCAAACTGGAATTAGATAATGAGGAATTTAAACTTGAACAGATTATTAAAAATGTCTATCACATTCATAAATCTGCTGCCAAAGACAAAAAAATCAATTTCACATACGAAATAGACGAAAACCTGCCTAATTACATTTATGGCGACAGAACAAAAATTATGCAAGTTTTAATGAACTTGACATCTAACGCCATAAAATTTACTGCATCAGGGAAAAAAGTGAAGATCAATGCACAAAAACAGTCCGATCGGCTTGCATTCCATATCATTGATGAGGGAATTGGAATCGATGCTAACCGGTTGGAAAGTATTTTTGATCCGTTTGAGCAAGAAGACACATCTGTAACTCGAGAGTTTGGTGGATCAGGACTTGGCTTAGCCATCTCGCGAAGTATTGTACACCTAATGAGCGGAAGTATTACAGCCCAGAGTGATAAATCAGTAGGTTCTACTTTTAAAGTAATCATCCCACTTATAGCAGCAAATCCGACAGATACCAAAACTGAAAATCAATTTACAAATCTGGATTCTGTCGTTTTCGAAAATGATTTTAAAATTGTTTTAGTAGAAGATAATGTCCTCAATCAAGACCTCGTTAAAGCCTTAATGGAACGAGTTAATGTTGATTTGGTTGTGGCCAATAATGGGATAGAAGGCATTCAAAAAGTGGAAGAGCACAGACCAAATGCTATCTTAATGGATATGCACATGCCCGGAATGGACGGCCTCGAGACCATTCAACAAATAAAATCAAATAGTGAGCTATATTCTATACCGATTATTGCATATTCAGCTGATGCGTTCGCTGAAACCCGAAAAATGGCTTACGATGCAGGAGTGGTAGATTACTTAACTAAACCTCTGGACTTAAATAAGTTATTATACACTTTATCCAAATTCAGTCAAGTAAAGCCAGATCAGTTAGATTTTGGCAACAAAGATGAAATAATAGATAAGGAAGTAGAAGTGCCCGAAAAAAGTGCGGCTGAATTTACATTGAAAATTGATCGAATTCTAGAAACACCCATATTTGAATCCGAAAAATTGCTAGAAAGTTTAAATGATTTAAAAGACTTTTGTAAGCAACAGAAGATCGATATTGATGCTGCTCTTAAACGGATATCAGACGCAATTTATGACGGAAACGAAACTGTATTAATCTCAGAATTGAAAAAGCTTAAATGAGCAGTGTACTAATAATCGACGACGACCGCTTAGTTATTGAGCAATTGACTGAACTTATCTCCAGTTTTGGTCATGAAGTCGCCTTTGTACCTAAACCTAGTTTTGCATTGCAAAGATTAGAGAAAGATCATTTCAATTTAATTCTGATTGACGTGAATATGCCTGAAATAAACGGCATTGAGCTATTAAAGAGAATTAAAGCAAATGATGCTTGGTCAACTATACCCGTAATAATGATGACCGGCGAAGGCGATAATGACACATTAGCAGACTGTTTCGAATATGGTGCTAATGACTTTATTGAAAAACCAATCAATGCCATTATATTAAAAGCCCGTGTTAATGCACTTATCCGGTCTCAAGAGTTAATAAATGCTGAACTGAGTCTGAAGGAACAGGAAGCGCTGCAATACAAGCTTCGGTCTTTGATTTCGCAAATGAATCCCCATTTCATCTTTAATGTGCTCAATTCGATACAATTTCATGTGATGGAAGAAAATAAGGAAGTAGCAATTGAAAGTATTTCCCAGTTTTCCAAACTAGTTCGCACCTCTCTTAATAATTCCGACAAAGAATTTATATCTCTTCAAACTGAAATTGAGTTTTTAACAACTTATCTTAACTTAGAGATGGACAGGTTTAGAGGGAAATTATTTTTTAATATTGAAGTTTCCGAAAACATAGACGTCGAAGACATCATGGTACCTCCTATGTTAATTCAGCCCTTTGTTGAAAACGCTATAGTTCACGGTGTTGGAAACAAGGAAGGTAAAGGTAACATCCAGGTGACCTTTAGTAGGGATGATGCTTTTTTGAATTGTACTATAACAGACGATGGTGTAGGTAGAAAAAAAGCGAATGAATTAAAACAAATGAAGGTAGGTGGATACGAGTCTAAAGGTATGTCTTTAACAGAGGTTCGCATGGAAATGCTCAACAATACCATCGGCAAAGGATTTGAAACAGAAATGCAAGATCAAATTCTTTCTGATGGAGAAGTAAACGGAACCAAGGTAATCGTTAGAATGCCTTTAATATCTCAATGGGAGATTATTTAATGAAAAATATAATTTATACTGAATTTTGCTTCAGCCAAAGCACCTTTCAGTTACAGACCAAAAAACTGAACATAAATACTACTGCATATGTTAAAAGCAATAATTGTAGATGACGAAGAGAATAACCGAGAAGGTCTAGCTAAAATGATAGACCAATTTTGCCACGATATTAAAGTTGTGTCAACAGTGCAATCGGTAGCTTTAGCTAAAAAGGCAATAGAAGAGCACCAACCAAACATTGTTTTTCTAGATATTGAAATGCCCGGAGGTAATGGATTCAGTTTGCTTGAAGAAATGCAAAATCCTAATTTTGAAGTCATTTTCACTACCGCTCATGCAGATTACGCGATTAAAGCAATCAAGTTTGCAGCATTGGATTATTTGCTTAAACCCATTAATATTAACGAGCTAAAGACTGCCGTTGAAAAGGCTATCAGCAGTCTTGATAACAACAGCAATGGCACACTCCTCAAGAAGAAATACGAAGTATTGAGAGAAAACAGGAAAAATGAAAGTTTTGATTTTGAAAAAATAGCCTTACCGACTTCAGATGGGATAGACTTTTACGAAATAAATGAAATTTTAAGATGTGAGGCTGATAGAGCCTATTGTAAATTTCATATGTTGGATGGCAGAAAAGTAATGGTTTCTAAACCACTAAAAGAATTTGAAGAACTTCTGGAAGAATGTATGTTCTTTCGTGTACATAAATCCAACATGGTTAATCTCAGACAAATTAAAAAATACATAAAGGGCAAAGGCGGTTACATCATTCTATCTGATGATTCGCATGTTGATGTCTCTGTGAGAAGAAAGGAAGCATTAATGGAAGTTTTGGCAAGCTCTTCGCGATAAGTGGTAACGTCTAAAAAACTTATAAAATAGCTTTAGACGACAATTGGGAAACTAAATTCGCCAATTGGGAAAGAATCGTAATCCAACCCCCTATCCTTCCCGTAAATTTGACTGTAACATCTAAATCGAATAAAATGAAACAGTTAATAACGATCACAATCCTTTCTTTGAGCATTATAACAAATCAGCTTTACGCGTCTGGCTCTACATATTCTTCTCTAGACAGTAAGACATCTCCATCCTATAATATCGAAAACAAGAAAGCGATAGTTGTTAAGAATGATGCTATTTATTTTAATGTTACCATGAATTTCGAAACAGAAAAATGCATGTATTCTCTAGTGAAACTGCATCCTGATGGAACTATGGAGTCCATTGGAATTAAAAGCGGCTTTAAAAATCTAAATAAACTACCATTAAGGTACTCCTTCAAAGACACTTCAATTTCTAATAGTAATGTAGTCTATGAGCTATACAGAATAGGATCCGGTTCAGAATTGATTGCGCAATGGAATTTTTCCGCAGCAAATAATGAAATAAATACAACGCAAATAGAAATGGATCTAACAGAAAACATAAAACCCATAGATGAAAATAACGGTGTAATTACCGATTAATAGTTGCGTCTAACTATATAGATTCAATTATTCCTATAATCAATGCCGGAAAGGACTTTCAAAAGAAAGTCCTTTTTTTTATTTTTATGACAATATTTATTTTTTTGCCAAATATGAAGTCACCAGAAATAATTAGGACTGTTTCTACTTCGCACTCGGAATTTATTCTGCGAAACGATTCTATTTTAGAAATTAAACTAACAAAAGGTGTTTATTTCACTATTGAAGAATCAAAAGAAATTAACCACCAAATTGTAACTATTTCCAACGGTGTTCCTTGCAAGGTTCTAGTGGAGGCAGGTAAACTGAATTTTTGCGATGAAGAATCCAGAAAATGGTCTACTTCTAAAGAGGCTTCTGACCCAATAATTGCCCTAGCATTGCTCATAAATTCACTACCTCAGAAGCTGATAGCTAATTTCATCGTCAACGTTCAAAAACCAAGAATACCGACGAAAGTTTTTACGACAAAAAAAGATGCCGAAAGTTGGCTTTTGAGTTTTACATAAGTTAATCTTAGTCGTTAGATTTTGTTGTTATTTTTTTTCCACTAATCCCCTGCTCTTTTCTCTAATCGAATCTTATCTGCTTTCTTTTGCGCTTCAGTAATTAGATTTTCCGCTTTACTATTGGCCTCTTTTTCAACTGCCACAGCTTTATTTTCTGCTTCCATTTCGATTTTACTGGCCTGCTGGTTCGCTTCTTTACGAATTTTATCAGCAGCTGGCTTGGCTAATTTTACCGCTATAGCTCCTTTTTTCTTAGCTTCATTAATTAAGTTTTGAGCTTGCTTGTCGCCTTCATTCCGAGTACTGCTAGCTAATGACTTTCCCTCCTTACGAATAGCATCCCCTTGTTTTTTCGCCTCTGCTTTAAGTTGTTCTGCCCTCAATCTTGCTTCATTCATAATCGCTTCAGCCTTAGCTTGTAACTCGGCATCAATATTTTCTAATTCGTCATTGATTTTATCCGTAACCTGGCCCTTAATATCAGCAGCAACTTCTTTTCCCTGATCTTTAAAATCTGTACTAATTTTAGGATCTGTCACTTTACCAATCATTTTTATTTTGACTGGAATCACTTCACTCAAATCAAGATTAACTCCAGCACCTGCGGCTTGTGCCATTAATCCGTCGATTAACGTATTGGCCTGATTTCCTAATTCCTTACGCGGAATTTCCATGATAATGTCATAATCAAGATCTTGTTCAAAAGAAGTACTTCCTTCAATATTAGTGGCTATATCTCCCAATTGAATATCGAATGGCTCAACCAGGACTTTCCCATCAATAATCTTAAAATAACATTTGACATCATTAATTGTTTGTTTTGCTAACTTTTGAATTTTGACTGCTTTCGCTAACTTATTTAAAGGCTCAAACCCCTCAACTAACATCTTATTTGTGGAGAAATCACCATTTCCTAAAATAGTCTCATAAATGGGCATATAGTTCGCATCTAAAGAAGAATTGAAACTCATTTTTGAAGAAAATATACCTTGACATTTGCGGGCAATCGGCATCAATTTATCAACTGTATTAATGTATTTAGCCATCTGATTAATATCCATTTCATTTAAATCAAAATCAAAAGACACTTTGGGTTGTTTCGGATTTTGAGTATCGTATGTTCCATCCATTATCAAACTGCCCCCAAGTAAGTTCATACCAACACCTTCTAGTGTCGCAATTCCATTGGCCAAAATAACGTTCCCTCTCACCTCTTCTATTTTAATCCCATCGTATTTCAATTCATCGATGGCAGCGTTCAATTTAAAATTGACGTTTACTGGTAAAGCAAAAGCTCCTGCTGTTTCTGCCGTTTCTGTTATTTCCGTTTCAACCACTTCAATAACTTCATCCTGTTCATCAACAGGTAAAGCCATCAACTCATCTAAGTTCATAAAAGTTGAGTTCACTGCAAATTCTCCCGCCAGCGCTTCTTCGTTAAAAAAATAACTTAAGTAATTTGTAAAAGTACCTCGAGCTGTCAAGTCTGATTGACCAAGCTTTGCAGCTAGTTTATCTAAACTAATATTTTGGGGATTGAATAATAAAACGGCATCATTTACTTCAACCGAATACGGTACTGCACTTGTCTTGATAATCATTTGACTTAAACTTGCATTGCCTGATGCATTTACTTCTGTGTAACGCTCTTCAAGAACATCAGACATTAAACCGTTTACCACAATGTCTGTTTGCAATAATCCAGAATATGATTCTTCTTCTTCCATCGGAATAACTTTTTGAAGACTAGCAAAATCAATGAAACTATTCAACGCAGAAGAAAATTTAGGATCAGAAATAGGCTGACTTAATTGCAGTTTAGCATCAATAAAATTATCAGCCCATTCAGCATGTGCTTTTTTCAAATTGATTATTAGATTATCTAAATCTTCACCCGGTGCTCTTTGAATATTTGTATGCACATCAATATTGCTAACTCGACCAGGTAAATCCGGGTATTTAAAAAAGGCATTATTAACGTCTAAATTAACATCAAACCCTGGTAAAGACTGCTCGGAATATTTGTCAAAAATTCTTGCGCTAAATCCAATTGTTCCGTCTGTTTCAATTGCGCCAAAATCAGGACTGTAAATACCTGGAACCATCGATAACAAACTCTTGAACTTTGTATCTTTAGATGCCAATTTAATATCCATGTCATAAAAATCTTCAGCCATTTCGAACCAGCCACTAAATCCAAGTTCAAAATCATTTAGGTTGACATTATTCTCGTCAAACTCAAATTTCATGGTTGTCAAATTCATTTTTAAAGCACAGTCAATATCAGCTGATACTTCACGCAGATAAGAAATCCCATCATATGTTAATGAAACTTTTGGGCTGGTTGTTTTTGTTCGTAAAATTAGTTCGTCTAGGGTAAAATCGCCATGTCCGCTGTGATCAAATTCTTCTAATATAATACCAAAATCCATGGACGAATCAACATAAGTTATTTTGGCATTTTCAATCCTATAATCTTGCAATGCTAATTTTAATGGTGCTCCAACTGCAGTATCCTCATTATTTTCAATCGCATTAGAATCTGATTTGACAATGTCGTAATTCGCCTGCCCTTCTTTAGTAACGATTACATTAATTACAGCATCTATTACGTTTATCTTTTTCACTTCATAAGTGTCCCCGAAAAGCACACTATTCAAATCCAATGTCAATTCTAATTTCTTCGAACCAAAAAGTTGAACACCATCAAATTGTTTTATACCTACAAGATGAGTGTTAGTTGTTTCCAAAGTGAAATTTGGAAATGTAGAAATGAAAGAAAGATTTACTTCACCTAGCTCTAATTTAGCATTGAGTGTTTTTCCCACTTCATTTTCAATAAAATCAATGATCTCATCTTTAAATAGGTACGGAAGAATAATCACTGCGCCCAGTAGTACAATAAAACTGATGAACGACCATTTCAGTAGTCTTTTAAAGACTGATTTTTTCTTTTTCTTAGACATTTATATGAATTTATTAGAGCCTGACACCAATGAGACAAATATCATCAACTTGTTCAAATTCACCCCGCCATTTCTCAAAAGAATAGTCGAGATGTGTTCTTTGTTGCTCCATCGGCAAATTACTGTTTTCTGCTATAAGCTTTCTAAAGGGTTTGTACTTAAATTTTTTACCTTTTTCACCGCCAAACTGATCTGCAAAGCCATCCGTAAACATGTAAATCGAATCTCCCTTCTCTAATTGTATAGAATGATTTGTAAACGGTTTTCTGTGTTCGAACGAACCAATGGGCTGCTTGTCTCCCTTTATTTCAATAATACTTTCTGCAGTAGTAGATTCTCCCTTAGAAATCCAGAGTGGATTGTTAGCACCGGCAAATTCCACTAATCTTGATTCTCTATCAATGGAACATAACGAAATGTCCATTCCATCTTTTACCTCTGTACCATCCGCTTCAAATGTTTCAATAACGATGTCTGTTAGTTGATCTAATATTTCCGACGGTTTCGACAATCCATATTCTTTAATACATCTATAAAGTCCATTTGACCCTACTACACTAACCATAGCGCCAGGAACTCCGTGACCTGTACAATCTACGGCCGCAATTAAAATTCTGTCACCCCTGCTTGCCATCCAATAAAAGTCACCAGACACAATGTCTTTAGGTTTGTACAGAATGAAAATATCTTCTACCTTATCTACTACCTGTTTTAATGGTGGTAAAATGGCCTGCTGCAGTCTTTCTGCATATGTAATTGAATCGAGAATTTCTAAATTCTTTTCTTCCATTAAATCTTTCTGCAGTTGAAGCTCCTTTGTTCTGTGAGCCACTTTATTCTCAAGGTTTGAATTGATGTCTTTTAAATCCTGAACCAACTTATGAATTGAATCACGCATGCTCTTAAAGCTCAATGCCAAAATTCCTATTTCGTCTGCTCTTTTAACATGTATTTTAGCGTCCAGATTACCCCGAGCCAATTCTTTTGAACTTCTGGTGAGTGCCTTAATCGGCTTAGTAATTCCCCTCGCAAAAAGTAATGAAGTGAGAATTATTAATAAAATAAGGACTAAAAAGACCAAGACAATAGATTGTTTTAGCGAATCCACCGCCTGAAAGGCTTCTGACTCATCAATCTCACTAAGAATAGACCAATCCAAACCTTCGATATGAAGTGGCCGATAGGCAGATAATACATCTACTCCTCTGTAATCTGAAAATATTCTGGTATCCGTTTCGCCACTTTGCGCTAAGAAAGTACCTTCCGTTTCTACTTTTTGCAGTCCAACTGTACTTCCGAAATTTTTAATCATTTCGATCGTATCTTGAGATACCCCAATTTCTTGAATCATCTCTAAATAATGTGCTCTATCTTCAATTAAAAATCTCGATTGATTTCGCAGTGTAAAATCATGCCCAACAATGTAAGTTTCGCCACTTACACCTAAACCTACTTTCGACCATTGTTGTCGATTAGTCATTATGTTATTAATCTTATCTATCGGCATTTGAAAAATCAAAACGCCAATTCGTTCATTTTTATCATAAATAGGACATGAAATAAAAGAAGCATGCTGGTTATAAGAAGGCTTGTATGGTTCAAAATCAACAATTGAAATGAAATCCTTTTTATCAGAAGAAACAGCTGAACGAAATGTTCGAGCAAAATTTGTACTCTTAAATGGGCCATTTGTTAATGAGGTAGCAAAGTCAACTTCCTTAAAAACTGAATAAACAATGTCGCCAGTTTGGTCATCTACTAAAAACAAATCATGAAATCCAAACTTCTCCAAAAAGTTGCGCAATATTGGATGATAATGAATATGCGCTAAATTATAGGTAGAA
Source organism: Crocinitomicaceae bacterium (assembly GCA_018663635.1). Lineage (GTDB taxonomy): Bacteria > Bacteroidota > Bacteroidia > Flavobacteriales_D > Parvicellaceae > UBA10066. The sequence continues at coordinate 9,961 of JABJPZ010000111.1, read as the reverse complement.
CTGTCATTTGTTGATGTAAGAAAATGCTTACTTCCTGCCGGATTAGGGTTCGCAGAAATATAAAGTTCTTGTAATAATTTTACCCTTTCTTCATTAGGATAAAAATCTTCTATGATGGCTACCTTTTTGAGATTCAGGTTTAGTTCAGGTAAAAACTGATCTTTATAATACAGCTTAAGCAACTCCTCTTTTTCAGGTGTTGCAACTACTTCATTTTGAACCTTCCGAAATCCTTCTTTAAAATCCGCCATCGCCTGAATTACCGAATGATTCTCAGAGAATGTTTCTACTTGACTTCTAATCTCTTGGAAATAATCCTCTATTTGCGATGCCTTCATTTCTCGGACGGCAGTAAGCCGATTAAATGACTCACTTTCCAATGCCGTTTTGGCCTGATCATAAGACAAATATCCAATTACTGTGATTGACGAAAACCCAATGGTGAAAAATAATATGGTAAGTCTTAAACCAATTTTCATTGTTAAAATATTACAATTGATAAATATAGTATTTCGATAAACAACTGGCTACGACTTCTCAAAAATTGGGCCAATTTTACAATAGCAAAATTGTATAAATGGTGGAGGTCAAACCATACAAACTTTTTTTTCTAAGTGGTTAATTTAACTTTATCAACCGCTTTGAAATTCTTTCGTGATCCGTAGAAACAACTAACTGATAAGATCCCGAAGCTAATCCAGACGCTGTTAGTTTCATGTAATTCAACCCTTTAGAAGCAGATTGCACTTCATCTTGGTAAACAATTTGTCCAGTTGTGTTTATTATTTTTATACTAACAGGGGTATCATTAAACAAATAGTATTGTACTGTAATCGTTCGATTAAACGGGTTAGGATAAACACCAAAAATAGCTAAATCTTTAATTGATTCAGTAATCATGGTGCTTGTCGATCCAACTGGTGCGAATAAACAATTGTAATCACTCGCCGCAATACTAACGCCAGTGGCTTGATTTAAATTTCTTTCGCCATCATTCACATACCAACCATCCCCAAAATAATCACTGGTAGATGGTACTGTTATATCAGTGAAGTAAAACCAATCTGCTTGAGTACGTTGTTTATTAACATCTAAAATCATATATCCATGCTCAGTAAGATTAATAAATTGCATATGATCATTTTCTAACTGAATGGTTGAACTCGGAACAGAAAGAGGTAATCCTGGACTGGTAACCGAAGTAACAACGAATTCTACTCCAACAGAACCGGCACCAGTACTTGCATCATAGCCAGATCCTGGAAGGTCATTCGCCCAAGAAGTATGAATGTCTCCAGTAAGAACTACCAAATTCTCTATGTTATTCGATAAAATATGATCATAAAGTTTTTCCCGCTCCCACGCATAACCATCCCATTGATCATTATTTAATGGACTACCAAACAACTCTAATGGCGCCATCATCACCTGTTGCCCCAATATGTTCCACTGATTAGAAGAATTATCCAGCTCATTGGTTAACCAATCGTATTGTACGGGTCCCAGCATAGATCTAGTAGAATCATTACTTCCTGTTGCCTGTTCGGTTCTTCCTTCCAACCTGGTGTCGCACATGTAAAACTTTAATAAATCTCCATATTCTATTGACCTGTAAATGCTACCGCTTCCTGGTGCCGTTCTAATTGGCATCCATTCATGGTAAGCCTGCATGGAATAAGCTTTTCTATCTACCCATAATCCTTCGGGTCCCTCCGAATGATTTTCAGCCCCATCTTTATAAGAATCATTGGCAGACTCGTGATCATCCCAGATAGTAATAAATGGATATTGCTGGTGCAGCGTTCTCAGGTCATTATCTAATTTATAATGAGAATGTCTTACTCTATAATCTGTGAGCGAAATGATCTCATTAATCGGTTCATTCTCTCGTCCAGCGATGTTAGCAGAGTAGCCCCCAGTTTCATATTCATAAATGTAATCGCCTAAATGCAGTACGGCAGTAAAATCATTTCGCTGTAAAAGTCGTGCATAAGCGTTAAAGTATCCATGTTCATAATTGGAACAAGACACCACCGCAAATCTTAAACTGTCTACATCTCCTACTGGTGCAGTAAATGTTCGACCGATGATGGAGTACTTATTTAATGCGTAAAAATCATAATAATAACAACCGTCGGCGGCAAGACCCGTAACATCAACTTTAAATGTCCAATCCTTCTCTGCATTAGTAAATGCCGAGCCACTTGAGACAATTGACAACATAGCTGTATCGGTAGCAACTCTCCAAGATACTTGTACGGAATCTGTCATTAATACAGTAGAATCCGGAGTTACTCTCGTCCATAAGATTACTTGGTTCGGCAAAGGATCGCCTGATGCTACTCCATGATAAAATGGTGCTAAGGCAGGAATGAGTGAAGTCCGATCATTATTTTCTTGACTCTCCGCATTCCAAGCAAAAAATAGTATAAGAATTCCTAGCTCAAACTTCAACTTGAGGTTATTGAATGATAATTCGTTCACTTTTTCTTTCATTATTAATGATTATTTCGACTATGTACATTCCCGAATTAAGTGTTGAATTCAGAGAAATCGTACTTAAGCTACTGGAAATGATTTCTCTTTGGACCAAACTACCGTTAATCGAAAATATATTTACTTCCACATTTTCACTGTCTTTCGGCAGATTAAAATGTAACAAGCCACTTGCCGGATTCGGAAATACACGAAGATTCGCATGGTCTTTCTCCACTAGGTTTAATGGACCAGAAACTGTAATGTATAACTTTGCTGATTTAGGAACAGACTCATCAAATGAATAAGCCGATCTTGTTCCACTCCCTTCAAAAATAAATGCCATGTTGTTACCGGGAGACCAGCCTGGTCTATTAATTATTTCTTGCACAATAGCAGATAAGTCATCCGACTGTGTATCTGCGCCAATTTCTTCAGCGCTCCAACCATTTGGTGTCCAAACCACACTTGACGTTGTTCTGGATCTAGCGGATATGTTATTACTTGAATTTGAAAAAGAAGCGGGGCTATCTTCATTCTCACCATATATTGTAATACTGGCACCACTTGTTTGTGATTCATCTGACGTCAATTCTATGTAAGCACTGTTCACAGTGGCACCTATGGGGATGTCTATTCCTTGAAAACGCAAACCAAGCCATTGGTCTTCGTCAGAGATAGGCCAAATCCATTCTTCTACGCAGAATTCTAAATCAGCACTTGTCAGGTCAACAGATCCGTCACTCTTGTATTCTTCTGCGTCATCATCAGATGCTTGAATTTGAACTGAAATGTTTATATCACCTACAAATATTTGTATGTCCTCTGATATATTATGTATTCCGTCATCATCAAATGCCCAAGCAGTAATGTAATAAGAGCCGTCCATTGGCATAGTCCAATCAAATGTATACGGGAATACCGAATCAGTTCCAATAGGTGTATCGTTAATAAAAAATTCTACGTATTCAACAGTCCCGTTTGTGTCAGCTGCAGTAGCCGCGATTGTAGCAAGTTGTGGAGCACCAAAATATTGATGATGGTAAGGATACGTAACGTCAACCATTGGCCTTCCTAAATACTTATTGTTTAACAAATAGGCAACAGAACCATTGGAAGGGGTCCAAATATCTAAGTTAGCAGGAGGTGTAAACCGATCTGAATTGAGAACCTCTGATACGACTGAGGCATTATCGGTAATGATGGTTCGGATTTGAACTGTATCACGTTCTACAATTATCCATTGAAACGAATTGTAGCTTCCCGCATCCCGGGTCCAGACTTTATTGTCATCATTGGTTCTTAATGGAACACCCCAACCACCTTCACCAATGTATACCGTACCATTAATGTCCTCTCTTTCGAAACCTTCTTCACTTACCGCACTCGTTGACGGTTCGACAGGCCACGTAATCTTTGTATCGTGACTATCGCAATCTAAAACAAGTCTTACACCATAGTCATAAAAAAATTGAGCCCAATAATTGTATTGATCATTTCCTTCTGGCTCCGTAGATACGTGTGGGCGCATTGGTTTATGATATTGAGCAAATTTCCAATCAACATTGTCTCCAGTGGTAATTAAATCATTTTCCAACCACGTTGTTTGCACACCTCCAATAGCTACTTCCGTATTTAAAGTATATAAACGAAGAAGGTCACCACCAAGCGTTAATGCGAAATACTCTTCTATGGACGGCGTGTCAAATAAGTCATGTACTTCCTGTGTACTGTATTCATGATTTCCTCGAGCAACAATTACAGGGCTCATTCGTCCATCCGCTGCTATAGTAAGTTGCCAGTCGTCGAACCAGTCTTGCCATTCTATATCAAGATCTAACCAAGTAAAGTCTCCGGCAAACATGATGGCATCGGGCTTCAGTTTAGCCACAAGAGAATTCGCATTTACTCTTGCTGCGTTATCCAGATAAATTCTGGAATCTCCTCCAGCAATAAGAGAAATAGGCTCATTGCTAAATTGGGGAAGTGTCTTGAACCACATTCTTTGACTGGTCCCCTCTGAATCATGAATCACAAAATAGTACTCTGTATTTGGCAGTAAAGCTGTCAATCGAACAAAACAATTGGTCATCCCTTTCGCACTTACCTGTCTGTCAATTGATTGACTCATCGGATACGAAAGATAGGTAGTGCCATAATCAACGGGACCATAATAAACCATTGCCCCAGATCCTGAAACTTGTTCCCAGCCAATGGTCATTGCAATAGCAGGATCATCATTTACAGAAAGTCTATACCTTCTTGTAGCAGAAAATACTTCTAAAGACAAAAAGACAATACAAACGACAATCCAGTAACGTTTCATAAATTTGCTAATATGATATTAAACTATTTCCACTAAAAAAGTAAAATTAAGACTTCACAACCTCAATTGCAACAACGCAACATTATATTATTACTGATTAGAATTACTTGTTCTATTATGCTTCTAGGTCACGCCTGGGAATGTCTTAGGTGGGAAACGAATCTCGGTAATGTTCTTTTAGATCCCAGTGGCTTTGGTAAAGTGTTGGCATGGTACTTCGACACCAGTTTACACCAATTGTATTCTAATCGATTAGCAGAAAATTTTGTTCTTGGCGTGGACCACTCCTTTGGCATTATCTTCATTATTGCTGCGATTTCGGCAGTTTTCATAAAACAAAATAGTAGATTTTTAAAGTGGCCTTTGCACTTTGCTGCAATCTGTTTAACCATCATTGTTTTTTCTTCTTTCTATTCGAAAAACTTTTATATCGGAATTCTACTCGAAAATGCTGCTCAAATTCTGACTCCTGTAATCCTAATTTATATTACACGCAATAATAACAACAGAAGGTTAGTAGGACTGATGAAATGGTCAATTGCATTTACCTTTTTTGGCCATGGTTTGTTCGCTGTCGGTTATTATCCTCAACCAGGCTATTTTATTGATATGATGATTAAAGGTTTTGACATCCACGAAACGTTAGCACGAAATGTCTTGATAGTATTTGGTATCCTAGATTTTATTTTTGCCATTTCTATTTTCATTCCAAAATTATTAAGTGCTGCACTTATTTATGGTATTCTGTGGGGATTCATAACAGCAATCGCAAGGATAACAACCAGTTTCAATACCGATTTTTTAGACAATTGGATCGAACAGTATCTATTTGCCTTTATGATAAGAGTGCCCCATTTTCTCATCCCACTAATCCTGTGGATTGAACACCGAAAATCAGTTAATTCGCCCTCTTCCCAATAACTTCAAATTTTCTAGTGATGGATCTTCCTGTATGATCAATTATGGTCAGCTCATGACTACCTTCTAATGGCTGACAAACTTGTTGATGAATTCCTGTAGTCTCTCCTAAATAATACTCATCCAAGTGCCAATAAAGTACTGCATTATCTTCTCTGTGACTTGCTTCAAAAATGGTGTTACCTTTTTCCTCATCAAATGTTATCGGCACATATATTGAACTTTGCTTTTTAGGATAAATCAATGCAATTGGATTATCTTCTTCAGCATCACAATCATTTCTGTAAGGTGGTAAAGATTGAAATTTAGGATGCTTTGACTTATAATAAGATTCTATTATCGGAGGCAGAACCAATCTTGTCGCTGTAGTCATATTATGAACCAATTCACAATCACTATGCACTCTGTATTTGCCCGTGGGGTCAAAGAAAACAGTTTGGTGATATGGACATATTGTTGATCTAAGCGCAGTTGAAGGAATCAAAGTAGTATCCCTGGTTTCACAAATTGAAGAAGCTCGATGACCGCTTTGTCTGCATATTTCAGCCAATGCCATATTGTCGTACGGCAATTCAAACCAATCTGATTTTGGCAATCGATCAAATACATCAAACAGTAAGGGTGCCGCAGCCTTTACACCTACCAAGCCAGGACGACCTTCTCCATCGGCATTGCCTACCCATACACCAACCACATATTTTCTAGACACGCCAATTGCCCAAGCATCTCTAAATCCAAAACTTGTTCCTGTTTTCCAAGCTATTTTCTGACTTGTTTCAAAAGCTTGCCAGTTAACATCGTCATCTGGACGGGATACGGCTAACATTGCATTAAAAGTTTCCCAAACAGCTGCAGGCTGAATGTGGTACTTAAATTGGCTCTTTACGGATTGATTTTGGACGAAAGAAAAACCAGCAGGTTGGAATTCATTGCCCGAAGCGTATTGATTCAATATTACACCCATGTTTCCATAGACACCGCATAAATCCCACAATTTAGCTTCAGCACCACCCAATATTAAGGAAAGGCCGTAATCTGTTGAAGGTCTATTAATTGTCGTCATTCCCATTTTATTTAACTGATTGTGAAATTTTTGAACACCGTAGTCTTTTAACATTTTAACTATTGGCACATTCAAAGACCTGGACAAAGCCCTTTCCGCAGGTACTGCACCATCAAATTTTTCATTGTAATTTTTTGGTGCATAACCCGATAAAACTATGGGAACATCTTCTATTAGCATCTTTGGTGTAATTGTTCCCTCATTAATAAGCCCTGCATACAAAAATGGTTTTAAAATACTTCCTGTACTTCTTGGTGCCTTAATCACATCTACATCACCACCGTGTTCCGGATTCTTATTCTTAACATTTCCAACATAAGTAACTACTGTTCCATTTTCTATATTTAGAATCAAAACAGCTGCATTGTGAATTCCATTTTCAGATAATCGCTTATGATGAATATCCACCGTTTTGAGTACATGTTTTTGTATATTCTTATCCAAAGTCGAAATGACCTCTTTACCTTTATAGCCATTCGCAATGAGCCGGTTCAATAAATGAGGCGCCAGTTGCGGTAAATGCGGTGGTTTCTCAGGTAGAGACTCCATTAAAGCCAATTCATAATCCACGTCATCTATCACATTCTCATTATGCAATCTCTTTAAGAGACGGTTTCTTTTCGCTTTAAGCTTTGCTCGGTTTTTGCCTGGATGCATCAAACTGGGTGCATTAGGGAGAACAGCCAAGAGACAGGCTTCAGCCCAGCTTAGCTCGTGCGCAGATCGGCCAAAATAGCGCCAAGAAGCAGCTTCAACACCAACCACATTACCTCCCATTGGCGCATTTGATGCGTAAAGCCTCAGAATTTCACTTTTGGTTAAACGCCACTCTAACCTTGTCGACATATATACTTCTATGAGTTTTTCCCAATACGACCTACTTCTTCCCTTTCTAGATAGTCGAATCGTTTGCATCGTAATTGTACTCCCTCCACTAACCACCTTACCTTCCGAAATGTTTTGTTTGATAGCACGACCAAATGCCTTAAAGCTAATTCCAGAGTGACTTTTAAAGTCTCGGTCCTCGAACTCAATAATCGCTCGTTCAAATTTATCCGGAACACTGTTCGATGGAGGAAATCTCCATTGTCCATCATCTGCAATTCGGGCACCCAGAATAGCTCCTGTATTATCTTTTAGAACGGTGCATGTAGGTTCGTAGAATAATCGTTCAGGCAAACAAAACATCCAAATCAAAAAATTGATTGTAAACAGTAGGATAAAGAAATACTTTCTTCGCCAGAACCATTTTAAAAGTCTACTTATCACTTTTGGAAATTCAAATACCATTAATTAAAGTTAAAAACAAATGGATTCATACTTCAAGGGGTTTATTAAGCGTTATAAAATTCTGATTAACTGTTTCCGTTCCTATATTTGACTCAAATGATGCGATTAATCCTTTTGGTGCATTTCTTGGGGCCACTACTCTTTTTAGCCCAACTTAAGATCACTACTTACTCAGTAGGTGACGGACTTGCGCAATCTCAAGTTTATGCCATGTTGGAGGATTCCAGAGGTTTTATTTGGATGGGTACATACGGTGGAGGAATTAGTCAATTTGATGGGAAAAAATTCAAAAATTTTTCAACAGAAGATAGTTTGACTAACAATTATATTCTTGCTATTCATGAATCAAAAAATGGAAATATCTGGATCGGGACTAAAAATGGCCTAAGCATCTACAATGGTATCTCATTTGAAAATTTTAAAATAGAAAATCAGGAAGGAATAGCAGTAAGCTGCTTCTTGGAAGACAAAAGTGGACAATTGTGGTTGGGAACTTCTAAAGGGATTTATCAATACAAGGATGGGGCTTTCGAAAATTGGTCTTTAAAAAGCAAAATATTTAACACGTACATCTTTGATTTGTACGAGCACATTGACGGTAGTATTTGGGCCTGCAATGGAAATGGCATCTTACAAATCACAAAAAATAATCATGTATTCTATGGCCAAGAAGATGGCTTATCGAATACCGCAACGCGTCACTTTTCAGGGGATTCAAGTGGCATTTATATTTCTACACTAGGTGGTGGCCTAAATAGGTATGATGGAGAAACTTTTACTATTGTAACAAGAGAATTTGAGGATATTCATGATATGTTTCTTGAGGACGGTATTATTTGGCTCACCTCTTTAAATAAGGGGATTTTACGTCTGGATTTATCTTCAAGTCAATCACAAATAATTGATAAAACCCATGGGTTAAGTAATAATCACACAAGAGCTATTATAAAGGATTCTTGGGGGAATTTTTGGTTTTCAACTTCTGGAGGTGGTGTCAATAAATATTTTGGTCAAGAATTCGAACACTTTACAAAATCTGACTGGTTACCCGAAGATTATGTCTACGATGTGCACGTAGCTTCCAACAGCGACATTTGGACTTCACACAGTCAAAGCTTGGTTAGAACTAATAAAGATACTACGATTGTGTACAACCGACTGAACGGATATAAAGGTGGAAAGGCAAGAGTATTAACAGAAGATCATCTAGGCAATATATGGATAGGTACAGACATCAACGCTATTTACTGTTTTGATGGAAATCAATTTCATCAATTTACACGAAATGATGGCATACCTGGTGAATACATTGAAGACATTATTCAAGATAAATTATTGAATATTTGGGTTTCAACAAAAGGTGGAATCGCTAAACTTGAACCTATAGCACCCCATGACTTCAATTACAATATAACCAGTTGGACAAAAGAATTGAATTTAGGAAACAGACCGACAATTACAGACCTAGAAGAAGATAATTTAGGCAGAATCTGGTTTAGTTCCGCATTTCAGGGCTTGGGCTATTTTTTGGATGAAAAAATCAACAATTTACAACCCGCAGATGGATTACCAGTTGTAGAAATTAAAACCATGAAAATGAGTCCAACAGGAAAACTTTGGATTGGTACTGCTGGAATGGGCATATATGTCGCAACTACTGATGAGCCACTAATAAGTTTTTCTTTATACAATATGAAAACAGATGGCCTGGGTTTAGCTAGTGATCTTACTTTTCTTATTGAATTTGACCAGAAAGGCAATGCTTGGATTGGTTCAGAGCAAGGAGTTGACCGAATTGAATTTGGCGAACTGAATACCATTAAGCAGATAAAGCACTTTGGCAAAGATGAAGGATTTAAAGGAGTTGAAACCAATCGAAATGCCTCCTG
>JABJPZ010000110.1 GCA_018663635.1 Crocinitomicaceae bacterium | reverse complement strand
CACGTACCATGAATTGATTTTCTGCCGTGGAGTAGAATGTTGCAGATGTTGATGATGCATCAGCGTATAAAAACGATCCCTTATGACTAACATTGGCCCTGTACCCTAATGCGTAAGCACTTGTGTCCAGTGCGGAGCAGTAGTAACCCATGGAGACTGCGTGCGCCTTTGTCGCGGCAGGATGATAACCTAATGCAATTGACGCAAGCCCGTGAGAATTTGCTGCCCTTCCCATGCCGATAGCGGATACGCCGTTAACAATAGAGTTTTGTCCTTGCGCAAAAGAATAATTGCCATTTGCCTGCGAAGCATAACCCGAAGCAAAAGAGGCTTCGCCATTTGATGAACAAGCATAACCAAAAACAGTCGAATAATCTCCTCTCGGCGTATTGTTGAAGCCTGAAGCAAAAGAATAGTCGCCAATATAGCTGTCATTTAAGTTAATAGTTCCTCCACCAACGTAGAAGTGGCTTTTTTTAGGATAATAAACTAATCGATCCCCGGTAAAAACTTGAGAAGCCCCCGAGCCATGTGTCCCTGAAATAAGAAAGCCATTATCTCCGATTAATTCAAAGTCTGCCGTAGGCGAAGTGATATTTATTCCAATTTTACCAGAACTTGTTATTCTCATGCGCTCTAAGCTATCTGTTTTAAAAATAACATCTGCAGCATTGACTGAGCCAATAAATTCTGTACCGGTTAATGAATTTCCGTTTAAATCCCAGCTATTAATACAATTCCAAGAGTAAACGGAGGTGTCAGCATAGGTTGCAGAATCACTGAATTGGGCGCTGCCAGCAGTTGCAGCATGGTTGGAGGTGTCACCATATGCAGCAAAACTGGCACTATCCGACATTAAAGATGTTCCGCTATTTATTGCATAAAAAGCAGTATCACTAAATGAAGAAGAATCAGACGTAAAAGCGAAATTTACGGAGTCAATTATCGAGTTAATCCAGTTGTTCCCATCCCAAACTAAAGTTTGCCCAACCTCAATATTAGCTGTGTCGACATCAGAAAGTGTGCTAAGTGCATATGCCTGACTACTTGTTCTGGAATGCATCGCGTAGGGTACCGCGAAAAATTGAGACGTTGAGACATCAATAAAGCTACCCGTATTGTTAATATCCACTTTTACATTTACAAAATAATCACCAGCTGACCAGTTGATGTTCCCAAAATCGACTAGAGCACCAGCACCAGTTGAGTTTCCTTGCCCAATAACTATTTGAGACAAGCCATAGGCTGTTGTAGTGTCTGGATGTTCCTCCTCGTAAATTAATGTTCCGGAAAATGACGTAGCAATAATCCCAATTTTTATGGTTATGGGCTCCTGATTTAAAATTACTCCTGTAGAAGACCGCAAGACTGCTTGATAATTAAACCCTTCAGAAAAAGTCTGGCTGACAGTGGTTGTAGCAATGCAAACGGTTATCATTGCGCTTAAATATTTTTTAAAACAGCATTTTTTCATAGCGTTAAATATTAGTCGTTATCCAAATCATTTAATATCGCCTCAATTATATTAAGTCTTAACCTGGCGTCTTCAAAATTTAAGTCAGCATTATCTTTAAATTGAATTACTTGTGCATTTAAAGTATTTAATTTGAAATCTACTTCCTGAATGCCGCGCATAGTTATCCCATCAGGGTCAATCGTAGAGATGGAAGTATTATTGATGCCGTAATTAAATAACGTAGAGAAGTCTTGCGCCATAGGTCCCACATGACTGATGTGATCATCTTGGCTTTGATAGTTCCAACTGAAAATTTTCAGTTTTGAAATTTGATTAGAGATTTCATTCTCATTAAATTGTCGGAATTGCTCTTTTTTATGATAATCTGAAACGGTTGACCAAGAGCCACCACCACTAAACAATTGTACACCACTTAAAAGACCAGAGTCACTATAGATAATTGTTCCTCCAGCAGCTCTTACAAGAAATTGGTTGTCGTCAATTGAAGGCGGACTTAGTGTGTCATTGGTAGAGAAGTCGCTATATAAAAAGCTCCCTTTTCGGCTTTTAACATCAATGTTATGTCCCAAGGTAAGCGAATACTGACCATTATTGTTGATGTTGTGTCCTATTGCTACAACTGGTGTAATATTTCCATGAGCAATTACGGAATGCCCCATTGCGACGCAGGAATAGCCGTAAGGAGCAGTGCACAGGTATCCCAACGCAACTGATCGGTTTGTTTTTGCATAAGAATTATATCCACAGGAGAAGCTGTAAGCACCACTTGCAGCACATTTTTTCCCTAAGGCTAAACTCCATATGCCTGGGCTTAATGTAACTCCAGTAATCGGAGTGACTACACAACTATCCCCAAAAACAGCAGATGTACTCCCATTAATCCAACTGTTTCTTCCGAACACAAAATTATAATTCTTAGCATTGCTTTCATGCCATAAAGTGTCAAAAGTAGTTCCGAGCCACATTGAGCTATACTTGGGTGAAAAATAAAAGTGACTTCCATTATTTAGCGAAGAAAAATCGCCGCTTCCAAGTGTGCCCTTAACTTGAAAGCCATCAACACCTTTAATTAACATACTGTGAGTTGAATCAGATACGCCCTGCAAAAAACCACCATTTTCATTTAGTTTAAGACGGTTAAGATTATTGGTGAAAAATGAAATGCTAGTAGGATTTAAGGTGCCGATAAACATCGAAGTATTAATAACATTACCAGCTAATGAAACACCATTATGACCCTGAGCATAGGATGCGGAATTCGAATTTGAGGAACCTGTGGAAGTTTCAGAATGTGTCGAAACCAAAGAATAGGCAGCGGTGTCCAAATAACTTGTGAAGAAGGCTGAATCTGTAAACGTGGAATGAGAGCTAGAGTTTGCATATAGCGCATTTTCTGAAGCAGCAGAGGAGAAAGATAAAGAGGAGTAATTGGCAGAAAGCCCTCCTTTCGTGGTAAGCACATCCCAGTTAGAGCCGTTCCAAACGATAACATGATCTAAAGCAAGCCCGGAGGAATCCAAATCATAAAGATTTACATTTAACATCTTTTCTTCCTGATTGTAATAGCTGTGTTCGGAGAATGGAACACCGAGTAATTCGCTATTCTGAAAGAGCAAATAGCCACCAGAATCGGCATCAACTTCAATTTTTAATTTCGTAATTCCAATTGAAAAGTCAATTTCTGAAAAGTTGACTGCAGAACCAGCGCCGGTTGACATTCCCGCACCAATTACCGTTTTGAAAACACCAAAGTCATTTGTTGTAAGGCTGGTTGTCTCTTGCCATAAAACGGCAGAGAATTCGTCCACAATTGTGAAGCGAAGAGCAATGGGGTGATTTGTTAGCAAGGCACCACTATCTTCCATAACTCCTTGGAAATTAAGCCCACTATTCCATGATTGTGTATTGCCTGTGTGAGAATACAGCAGAATCGCGAAAAAGAAAATAATCGGCCACTTCAACATCAATTCTTGATTAGTTTATAACAGGCGCTGTTTGCGCTATTGTAAAAGAATACTTTCACAAAGTAAATTCCAGAGCCCCAATGTTTTGCAGAAATGTGGTGAAATAATTTAAAAGAGTCTTTTGACGTATACAGCAATGCCCCAAGGGAATTGGTTATTTGAATTTTATAAGGACCAAGATTGAATTCATCGAACCGAATAGTGAATTCTGAATTTGTAGGGTTCGGATAAATGCTAAATTCATTTTTCACAAAGTCATCCTCCCATATAGCCATTGGCCCGCTATTGTTGGGCTGTATAAACCCCTGAATTATAACGGCGGAATCAGTAACGCTGTAATCAATTATTGGTTCTCCTACATTGCTATGCAGTTGATAGCTTCCGACGATATAAGAGCCCCCAAAAGAGCCCAACACCGACCTTTCAATTGTTTGACTTTTAACGGTTGAGAAAAGAAACAAGAGCAGAGCATTTGTAAAAAACCTTCTTAAGTTACGAGTACCCATAACATCAAAAATAGTTTAATTAAAGCCAGCAACAGTAGCATTTTGTCAGGAATTTCAGCAGATTTAAATAATTACATTGTAAATCAGCTACCTATATCATACGCTTTGTTTTCGGTTTAAAGATCAAACTTGATGCCCTGCGCTAGCGGCAGTTCCGTAGACCAATTGGTAGTATTGGTTTGTCTTCTCATATAGATCTTCCAAGCATCAGAACCAGATTCTCTTCCGCCGCCCGTTTCTTTTTCACCACCGAACGCACCGCCAATTTCAGCGCCAGATGTGCCGATATTAACGTTCGCGATACCGCAGTCCGAGCCAGCATAAGAAAGAAATTTCTCGCTTTCTCTCATATTGGTAGTCATGATGGCTGATGATAATCCTTGAGGAACACCGTTTTGTATGGCGATGGCATTTTCAACTTCTCCGGTATATTTTAATAAGTACAAGATGGGAGCAAATGTTTCATGCTGCACAATTTTCATGTTGTTGTCGGCTTCAAATATTGCAGGCTTAACGTAGCAACCACTTTCGTAACCTTCCCCAGTTAATACTCCGCCTTCTACAACACAACTTCCGCCTTCAGCAATACAATTTTCCATGGCTTTGGTATAGGCATTAACAGCGTCTGTATCAATTAAAGGACCAACGTGCATGTTTTCGTCCAGAGGGTTACCAATCTTTAGTTGCGTATATGCCGCGGCAAGCTTTGTTTTTACTTCTTCATAAATCGAGTCATGGATAATGATTCTTCGGGTTGACGTGCATCGCTGACCAGCGGTTCCAACAGCTCCAAAAACAGCTCCAATAATGGTCATATCTAAATCAGCATTAGGAGTTACAATGATTGCATTATTCCCTCCCAATTCCAATAGAGATTTTCCCAATCGAGCACCAACAGCGGCGCCTACGGATTTTCCCATTCTCGTAGATCCTGTTGCGGAAACCAACGGAACTCGAACGTCTTCAGCCATTGCTTTACCGAGATCAGCACCTCCAACAACTAAACAAGAAACACCTTGTGGAACGTTGTTTTTTGCAAACACTTCTTGCGTTATGTTTTGACACGCGATAGCAGTTAAAGGTGTTTTTTCTGATGGCTTCCAAATACAGACGTCACCGGAAACCCAAGCTAAAGCAGTATTCCAATTCCAAACGGCTACTGGAAAATTAAAAGCCGAAATGATACCGACAATTCCAAGTGGATGATACTGTTCATACATTCTGTGTTTTGGTCTTTCAGAATGCATCGTTAATCCATGAAGCTGACGAGACAGACCAACGGCAAAATCGCAAATGTCAATCATTTCCTGCACCTCCCCTAGGCCTTCCTGGTATGATTTTCCCATTTCATAAGAAACCAATTTGCCTAATGCTTCTTTCTTTTCGCGTAATGCTTCTCCAAGTTGGCGAACTACTTCACCACGGAGGGGTGCAGGTACTTCTCTCCACTCTTTAAAAGCGTCTTGAGCTTTGTTAATGCACGCTTCGTATTCGGCCTCTGTAGCGCTAGCAACAGACCCGATAAGGGTGCCATCAACGGGAGAATATGAATTAATTTTTGGCCCACGAGTTGCAAACCAATGTGATCCAGCAGCAGCACCGCTGTTGTTTTCTTTAATTCCTAATGTGGCTAAGGCTTTATCTATGCCGAAGTCTACAGACGTATCCATCATTTTCTGAAGTGTTAAAATTGGGGTGCGAAGTTAGGTATAAACTAATAGAAATGGAAACTCAGATTCGCTATTCTTCTTTTGACTCTGAATTATTCGCTGTTT
>JABJPZ010000008.1 GCA_018663635.1 Crocinitomicaceae bacterium | reverse complement strand
GTCAGGTGCATTTTGTTGGCGGAAAACAACAACCTTTGGTAATGTTCTTTGGCTTTAAAAATTCTAACTCCGTCTGGTGTTGAATAAGATCGGATCCCTTCAAATGCGCCACTGCCGTAATGCATTGTTTGATTAAACAATCCGGCATTAGCGGTTGAGGCATTTACCCATTTGCCATTTAAAAATGCAATTGAATGATGATGATAATACATGGTCATTTATTTTTTAAATAAAGAAAGCCCTTCTCAATTGAGAAGGGCTTTAACTTTTTCACATAAGCAATGCCTTCTCACTCTTTTGAATGAATAATCCCAATGCTTATGTTTTGTCTACCTAACACTTACGAGAACAAACCTCTTGAATTCAATCAGTGTATACAACAATAATTCGGAAAAAAATAAAAGGTCTGATTTTATTAAAAGTGGAATAATTTATAAATTATCATATTTATGGAAGTGCCAGGAAAGATATTTTTTATTCTAAATCAGAATGAGATACATTAGTGTTTTTGTTTTATAACTTTCATTGCTTTTGGTCCTTTGGGGTAGGGCTTGATAAAAAAACAGACGAGCCACCGGTCTCAATGGCTTCGATAATATCGGGTTGTTTCACATAGGATTCGCTTTTGGTTTCATTGCAAACAATAAATCCAAACTTTGCTTTAAGGGTATAGATATTTTTTTACCTGTTCTGACAGACTCTGTTATCTTTGTTTATGCGATTACTAATTTTGATATTGCTCATTTCTTCGAGCAACGTTGTGTTTGGACAAGATGCTCATCGAAAAGGAAATATTTATGGATTATGGGGGTATAATAGGTCTATTTATGCACCTAGCGATATAAAATTTGAAGGACAAGATTATAATTTTGTTCTTTATGACGCGAAAGCGGTTGATTTCCCTTCAGAATTCAATCCAAGCGTGTATTTTGGTCTTTTTACTTTTACAATTCCACAATATAATTACCGAGTCGGATATTTTGTAACCAATGACATAAGCGTTTCGATAGGATTGGACCATATGAAATACGTTCTGGTATCGGATCAGAGAGTATTAATGGATGGGGTTATTGGCAGTTCTTATCAAAACTATAGTGGACACTATGATGACGTTGAAGTTCCTTTAGAAACTACGCTTGTAACTTTAGAACATACGGATGGATTTAATTATGCAAGTATTGAACTTGATAAGCATTGGTTAATGTGGCGCCATACTAATGGGAAACATTTTGCAGATTGGTACTTTGGAGGTGGGATTGGTCTCATGATTCCAAGAAGTGATGTTACTGTTTTAGGCGAAGCAGCGGCGAACGAATTTCATATAGCAGGAGAAGCAATTTCTATACAAACAGGGTTTAAGTCAACATTTTGCAAGCATATTTATATTTCAGGCACCCTGAAAGCCGGGTTATCACGACTTCATAACATTTTGACAACTCAAAGTCGCGCTAAAGCGAAACAAAACATTGGATGGTTGCAGGGCTATTGGCAAGTAGGATATATTGGCAATCTAAAATGGAAAAGAAATAAGTCGACACAATAGGTTTTAATTTGGGCCCGCAGGAATATTCTTGCTTTTAGTTAAAAAATCCAAAACGTTTGCGGCACTAGAGAAACTAAACTATTATTTAGTTCCAAGACTAAACAAATAGGTAGTGAATAATCGTCGATTAGGTATTAAATTCAATCACTTTTAAGTGAATTTATTTAATGTCTATGTTCATTGAATGTGTTAACACATAGTATATAATTTTAACATAGGAAGAAGGAAATAGAGAAGTGAGGTTCGCAATTTTTGAAATCAGAAAATAAAGCACGGAAATCCGTGATAAAACAGACACCAAGAGTTCCTTATTTTGCATTTTATTCTACAATTATTTAAAAATTTGCCTGTGTTGGTTTATCCAAGACTCGGTCTTAAGGTTTCCGAAACCCTTGTCTTTCAAGGTTTTTTGTCTTACTTTTACTGTGATAAGCATACCTTTAAAACGAAACTACATTCTATTTTTATGTCAAGGATTTTTGCCTTATTCCTTGTTTTATTTGCGGTATCTCTATGGTCAGAAGGGAACACTCAGTCTATAGAGTTAGGTTCGGGAACAGCAGATCAATATCAACAATCTTCAGGACCTGTTAATATCTATTACAGGAGAACAGTTAGTCAGTTTGTTTATACACAGTCAGAATTGGCGGCAGCTGGTGCTTCGTCAATTAGTCCGATTACAGAGTTAGGATTTTATATTACCGGAGCTCCGGCTAATAACCTCCCAAATTACACGATTAAAATAAAGCATACTTCGGCAACAGATGTATCTGCAGCGCTGGGTTTGACGGGCTGGACAACAGTTAAAAACGGATTTACCTATGCTCCAACAGCTGGGGATTGGGACATGTTGACACTTGATGATCAGACATTTGTTTGGGATGGGATTAGTAGTATTGGAGTGGAAGTATGTTGGAGTGCGGTTTCTGCTTGGAATCCATCCGGCCAATCCAGAATTTATTCTACAACCAATGGATATCGATTCAGCTGGACAGACGCGAATGGGAATTCATGTGGATCGACACCAACTACGGTAAATTCGAATAAACCACAAATCAGAATTGTGTTTGTGCCGGGAACATCAACAACCTGGCTTGGAGCGGTTGATAGTGATTGGTTTAATCAAAATAATTGGAGTGCTGGAGTGCCCAGTAAATTCATGAATGCAGTTGTTCCCGCTACAGCACCTATTCAACCAATTATAATAGGTTCTGATGCTACAACAAAAAGCTTAAATGTTGAGTCGGGAGCATTACTTACGATTGGTGGCGCTCAGACGTTAAATATTTATGATGATTGGCTCATGAACGGTTTATTTGTTGGGTCGCGTTCTACAGTTATTTTCAGAGGAACTGACCTTGCTCCAAATTCGATGGATGGCGCTAATAATCAGCAATTAAATAATCTTGAAATTAGGTCAGACGCGGGTGTCACCTTAAATTCAGGAACTTATGATATTTGGGGTAGTCTACGATTGAAGGGAGGAACTTTTACTTCAAATGATTTAGTTACACTTGTATCTAATCCAATTATGACGGGCAGAATGACGGCAATTAGAAATTTATGTCAATATGAATTGATGATGAGAGATGCTTTCGGTGATGGATGGGATGGCGGAACGATTAGAGTAGATATAGACGGCGTAGAATATGGAGTTTTTAATGCAGAGGGCTTTGGATCAACAGAAGTAATTAATGTGCCTAATGGTTCGACCTATGAATTAACTTATTCAGCAGGTTTATACGAAAACGAGAACTCTTACAGGTTTGATGACCCACTCGGTAATATGGAATTTAACGATGGTCCAACTCCTGCTGTAGGATTAGTGCATGCTGGTGTGGCTACATGTGCTTTTAACAGTTCTTTTGTTGGGGAGATAGGCATTCAACGATATTTAGAAATGTCGAACCAAGGCTGGAGAGAATTATCCGTTGGAGTTGAAAATCAAACGTTATCTGATTGGCAAAATGACGGTATTAT
>JABJPZ010000109.1 GCA_018663635.1 Crocinitomicaceae bacterium | reverse complement strand
TCTATCTATATCTATCGCACCCTCTCTATAATCGTTCTTGGTTTCAAACATCTCGGATAAGATGGACTTGTTCTTTTCGTTTTCCATATGCTCCGTAAAGATGAAAAATAATTAATAGACTTTACATATTGTAAAAGGCGTTCAACTTTTCAATCTTAAAACCCTCCGAACTGCACACCCACCGTAAATGGAATTAAATCAGGTGATTTTCCGTTCTGAAATAATGAGGTAAGACCATAGTTTGCAAAAAATCCAAAATTTCCGTACCCAATCCTTGCAGTAGCCGTTAGCTTAAAAGGATTTAAGTTAAAATCGTCCTTTATTTTATCTTTATACTTAGCGCCATTCTGATCGTATTTAGTCTTAATTAAAGACCCAATATTATACCCGCCAATTACACCAGCCTGAATGTTGAATGATTTTTCACTTCTGCGCACCTGGACGTTTACTTCACCGTCATTTACATCAACTCTCTTTTTGCTCTTTCCGCCTAGCCTCAGACCTACGATAAGAGGCACCTGAAAATAGGTGGCCCTTAACTTGTATTTTTTATATGTTCTTGCTGTATCAAGCGCAAACAATACCGTATCGTTTCCAGTTCCAATATTCACATTATTCTTAAAAAAATAGCTCTTGTAATCAAGCCCAAGACCTGGACTAATATAGACTGTGGACCTCTTCATTTTATTAATGTAGTACTGAATATTAAAAGAAGCTGATCTAGATTTAGCATAATCGAGTTCCATCAAAGACATGTCTATTGGAAGTGTTAAGGAATTGGATGGCGTCATATAACCATTGACACCAACTTGCAAATAGCCAATTCCTTCAACATTGTCTTCATCGTCAGCTAATGTGTCACAAATATCAAAGTCATCCCAGCCAGAATCAACATCATCTACACTTTTTACAATAAGTATTTTCTTATCACCAAAACGATATTGTGTTGTATCTCCTTGAGCATTTACCGAAAGGCAACCGATTAAAATAATTGGGGTAATCCACTTTTTCATTGTTTCGTTTTTTTGGTTAATGGTGAGACGCACGAACCTTTACTTTAGTTACAGTAGAATAATTAACTATATCCTCTTGGACCTACTGAATTCAAATTTTCCAATTTTGAATCCCGTTTTTTTTCGATCTTCTAACGTAACACGAGTAATCTCCGCTTCCCTTTTTGTTACCCTCTCTATTCCTTTAACAAGAAGTTCAATTGGGTCTGCTGTACTAAGGTTTTCAGAAGTGCCAAATAATTTTTCGTCAGCGGTCTGTATAACCTTGTCAAGTATGGTTGGTAGCTCTGCAACTTCATCAGTAAGTTCATCAACTTGTTTAAGTTGGATTTCCGGCATTTTACCCGTTTCGCGTATAGTTCTTGCCGCCTCTATAACAATTGGCTCAGGAGGACTTAAGAATACCCTTCTAATTGACTTTAAAGAAATCTTTTTCTGTACTGCAGGTTTCAATTCCACTAAAACGCTCCTATTCAGCTTAAATTCTGTCTTCGACGTGTTTATCGTGTCTAAATTCAAAAGCTTTATTTCTGCAACTTCTAACGGTTGTGGAAAATAATTACGATGAGTTAAATTGTTGGATAAGAAAATGAAAAAGGTAACCGCCGCTGCAGCTGGCACAGCATATTTTAACAAAGGAATTACCCGTGCGGATTTACGCAGATTTTGCTTATCTGCATATACCTCTGCGGTTGGAGTCAATTTCGTTTTCTGGAATAGTTCCAGTTCTTTGCTAAAGCTAGCGTTTGCATTAACGAGCTCCTGTGTTTGTACTTTTTCTTCTGACGTCAGGTCGCCTTCAATCCAGCCAATAAAATAATCTTCTCGATTAGAAGAGTGAGGACCATTATACAAAGAGCTTTTTTCAATTGTTGATGTATCGGTTATTTCCAAGGTCATCTCCTTGAAAGTATAAAACTCATCCAATAAGTCTTCGTTGGATTCAATAAATAGAATGACCATTGCTTTTTGTTCGCCGGTTAAATTCCCTTCATGATAATCCAAAAAGAATTCCTCATAGTTATGTCTATTTATTGTACTCATCAGATTAACACTTCTATATTACCAATGTATTTCTGCAAAAACTTTCTCGCGCGATAGATGTATACCTTTACCTGTGATTCTGTTAAGCCTGTTATCTCTCCTATTTCCGTGTAATTATAGCCCTCATAATCTCTAAGCAATACGACGGCTTTTTGTATCTCCGGAAGCTGATCAAGTGCCTCATGCAATATCACCTGGAGGTCTGAATACTGATGTGTTGTCGTTAATTTATTGAGATCAGCTTCTTCCATTCTAGATTGTTTCTTTTCCCTTCGCAACAAATCAATCATGGTTCTATAGGCTGTAGTAAACATGTATGGCTTCACTTTTTCAAAAGCAACATCGTGTCTCTTGTCCCATATTTTTAGAAATGTATCTTGAACAATGTCTTTGGTTTTTTCAACATCATGAATATTCTTCAGGATGAACCTATAAAGATTATCAGCATGCAATTCTACCGCCTTATTGTATTCTATCCTTGTCATTAAATGCTTCCAAGGTTATGACGGACGTCATTGAGGGAAAGTTACAGTGCTCGGTTAATTTATTCGATATACTTCTGTGTCCGAACCACCAAAGACGCCAAATCCATTGGTAATGTTACTATAAACTTGCACTGGTTGAGCAAAAGGATTGCCCTGAGTTTGCTGATATAACTGGAAAGACCTATTGAAAAAATGTGTTGTTTCGGATACATTAGAAAAATAAACATCTATAAACTCAATTCTGTAGTTGTGGAAAGGCAAGCCCCCATTTAACCACATAGATATCGGAAGGTCAACCGTTTTGGTTTGCCCGTCAAACAACAAATCTGACATTATTCCAATATCGCTCCATGTATTATTGTCAGTACCTTCAAAAGACGGGTCATTTAGCTGCATCCAAACCATTTCTTCGTAATAATTGGAATCCAGAATGCCAGCTCCATCGAACCAATAATTCCAATACCCCATCTCAACCGAAAACCGATAATAGTTATTGATTCCTTCAGGATCTTTAAATGTTATTTGAGCGACTAATATTTCTTCCTCTCCATTGACTGTAGTCATTGTATCTACCGATTGCACATTAACGACATCCGGGACCACGTCTTCTCCATACACCGCAGTATAATTTGGCGCCGCCACGTCTACTCTATAGTTCTGACCCTCTTGTGGTATTTGCGTTCCAATATAATTTCCATTTC
>JABJPZ010000108.1 GCA_018663635.1 Crocinitomicaceae bacterium | reverse complement strand
GAGTTAAAAACAGAATTGGATTCAGTAAGCTATGGAATAGGTGTTAATATTGGCAAAAGTCTTGCTAGTCAAGGAATGGAGGCCCTGAATACAGATGCGATTGCTCAAGCAATGAGTGATGTGCTAGGAGGATCTGAACTTAAAATGACGGAAGAAGAGTGCATGCAAATAGTGACGGGCTATATGCAAGCTGCCGAGGCTCAAAAATCACAGGGAGTGATTGAAGCAGGCAAAAAGTTTTTAGAAGAAAATGGAAAACGAAGCACAGTTGTTACATTGACTAGCGGATTGCAATATGAAATAATGACTGAAGGTAATGGGCCGAAACCAACGGCAACTGATAAAGTAAAAACGCATTACCATGGGACACTATTAAATGGAGATGTTTTTGATAGCTCTGTAGATAGAGGTGAGCCCATTTCCTTTCCAGTTAACGGAGTAATAAAAGGATGGACTGAAGCGTTGCAATTAATGCCTGTTGGTTCAAAATGGAAATTGTTTATTCCTTACGACCTTGCATACGGAGAGCGTGGAGCTGGTGCGCAAATTGGTCCATTTTCTACCTTAATCTTTGAAGTAGAATTAATAGATATTGAAAAATAAGTAGTATGAAATATTTATTATTGTTTACTATACTTGGTACAGGCCTAATTTCGTTTAGCCAAGAAAAATCGACACCAAAAAAAGAAAAGTCTGAACTACAGTCAGGTAAAGATTTTTTTGCAGAAAATTCAAAACGGAAAGACGTCGTTACGCTGGCAAGTGGTTTGCAGTATGAAATTATAACTGAAGGTAATGGACCGAAACCGGGCCCAACAGATAAGGTGAAGACACATTATCACGGGACCCTACTTAATGGGACTGTTTTTGATAGTTCTGTGGAAAGAGGTACACCGCTTTCTTTTCCAGTAAATCGCGTTATAAAAGGTTGGACAGAAGCACTTCAATTAATGCGTGTTGGCTCGAAATGGAAACTCTATATCCCTAGTCATTTAGCATATGGAGAGCGTGGTGCAGGAGCGAAGATAAAACCAAATGCTGCTTTAATATTTGAAGTAGAATTAATAGAGATTGAAAAATAATATGAAAAATGCAATTTACATAGTGTTGGCATTACCTTTTGCTATGCTATCCTGTTCTGAATCAATCGAACAAGTTGAAACTGAAATCGATTTAAGCTCAGATAACGCAAAAATATCTTATGCTCTAGGTGCTCAGCAGATAGAGGGGCTTATCCAGCAGCAAATGATGAAATATTTTGATATAGATGCTTTTACCAAGGGCTTGAACGATTCCTACAACGGAGATAGTTTGGCTGTTTCTATGGAAGAAGCATTTGCTATCCTACAAAAGTCAGCACTAGAACCGTTTTTACCCAATAAAGAGGCAGGAGAAAAGTTCTTAGCTGAAAATGCGCTAAGAGAAGGCGTTATTACGCTTCCTAGTGGTTTGCAATATGAAGTTTTAACTGAAGGCACGGGTGAAAAGCCGGGTCTTTTGGATCAGTTTACAGCTCACTATACAGGAACTTTGATAGATGGTACGAAATTCGATAGTTCTTATGATCATCCTGAAGGAGAGCCCTTAAAATATGGAGTAAATCAGGTAGTTCCAGGTTGGACAGAAGCGTTACAATTGATGTCAGTTGGTTCCAAATGGAAAATATATTTACCCTACCAATTAGCTTATGGTGAAAGAGGAACTCAAGGAGGACCTATTGAACCTTATGCAGCACTTATATTTGAAATGGAACTTTTGGGAGTTGAAAAATCAGGCGCAATCTCTCAATAAATCACGCTGTTTTTTTGATCGCATTTTAGGTAAGCACTTACCGGTAAATTATTCTTTTACTCTCATGTCCTGAACTACATGAAAAAGAGAATAGGTATTGGCCTTTTGCTAAGTTAAATTCTTTGAAATTTAGCCGTATTTGGTTATTGCCAACTTTTAATTTCACCTCTTTTTGATAGGATATGGCACCTTTTGAGTCAAATATTCGATACAGGATTATTTCAGATATTGGGCTATTAACCGTTAACGTCATTTCACCTGAGGTTGGATTGGGGGATAGCTGGTAATCGAATTCGATTGGATTCTTAACTAATCCTAAAGGATTAAAGACGTGTACAATAACAGAATCGGTGTCGTTTCCGCAAGAAGCGCTATACGCAGTAAGAACTACCGCATATTGATCCGCAACAGTATAAGTGTGCCATGGATTACTATCAGATGATGAGTAACCGTCTCCGAAATCCCAATAATAGGAAGACGCGTGAGCAGAAGTATTGGATAAAGTTAGTGTGGCTACAGGAAGGAATAGTGAGTCAGAATTCTCAATAAAGTCTGCTTCAGGTTCAGGTACAATAATAAAATGGATGTTCTGAATTGTTGTGTCGCTTCCACCAGGACCATTAGCAATTAATTGAATTTGGTAGATGCCACTGGAGTCGTATGTAATCCAAGGATTTATAGCTGAACTGGTGACGGGAGTTGCCTCGGGCATTGTCCATTCAAAGCTGGTAGCGTCTAACGAATTATTAACCAGCTGTAAACTGTCATCAGCACAAATCGTAGAAGAAGATACAGAGAAAGAAGCTGTCGGTTCTGTTGGACCCGGCAGAGAACATGTCCAGATTGCTTCCCAACCATTGGCTGTTGTTCTGGAATCAGAATTGAAACGAAAAGTAAGGTCATTTCCCGTTGCAGTGAAAGCACCAGGACTTACAATACCGCTAAAAGGGCTTCCGGGAATTTGTGGAGATGCTATTGATGGTCCATCATAGACATACAAAAAATCGTAATTATTCTCTACATTAAAAGAAATAAAGTCGATAGATATCGTTCCGCTGGCAGTAAGTGTACAAGTATAGTCTTCAGCATCAAGGTATACTCCGATAGGACCTCCAGAATCACGAAATATCCCATTACATTCTGGGATAACGAAAGTGCCTGTTGCAGCGGGAGTTGTAAACATCTTTCCTGCAAAACTAGACGTGTCAGATCCGCAAATTGAAGCAACTCCCCAATAATATT
Organism: Crocinitomicaceae bacterium; assembly: GCA_018663635.1. Taxonomy (GTDB): domain Bacteria; phylum Bacteroidota; class Bacteroidia; order Flavobacteriales_D; family Parvicellaceae; genus UBA10066. The sequence continues at coordinate 10,915 of JABJPZ010000108.1, read as the reverse complement.
CACTATTTGATGATAATCCGGTTAAAGAATAAGATAAGGCAGTAATGGTTTCGTATGTCCATGGTGTGTAGGTGTGATCTCTGTAACGAAGCAAGTAATTCGCGGATGTACCGTTCCAATTTAATTCTGCCGACATGGGTGAAATTGAGTTTTCAATCAATGCTGTTGGTACAGGACAAGAAAGTGGCGTATAGGAAGCTGAATAATTAGCAGACCAGCCTGGATTGGTTGTAGCACAATCTGATCGGAATTCTAATAATAAAGAGCCACTTTCTGCCATTATTGTTCCTGGAGATGTAGTTCCTGTATAAACACCGATTTCATCATCGTGGACCGTTTTCCCGTCGTATAAATAAAGATAATCCCAGTCTAGTTCAATATCAAATTGACTGAAATCTATTGAAATGGAGGTCGCACCTGGTGGTTCAATTAGCCAAAACAATCGCTCATCATCATTGTAATTATTTCCTGCTCCGCCAGAGTCGTAAATGTTTCCAGTTGCTGAGGTTACAGAGGTTGTAATTGGTGTAGAGCCATCATTCAATAAACGATAAAAATAACTCCAGTCCCAATTCAGACCCGGATCTCTGTGTGTGGTATTATTAAAATGTTGGTGGCCTTTTAATTTTATGCAAGAACCAAGCACATTGATATTATATTCGGGAGGACCTTGATGTGCCCGAAGTGGATCAATGCCGTAATTGTTCATTGTGTTTAAACAAACAGTGCTTGAAGCTTGGTACATGGCTTCAGTATACCAACCTTCATAATCTGCCTTACCTTCATGTTCCAACCCAATGGTGTATGGGTTTTCTGTTCCTACATGCCAGGCCTTATCCGATTCGCAAACCATCTGAGTAACTTGACCATCAATAGAACGCAAGCAATAATGTGCGCTAACATTAGCAATAGGGTTTTGAAACCAGGCTATTGCGCCTGCATAGGTTCCTTCAATGTCATGAATGGTAATTGCTGATATGGTTGTTCCACCTCTTGAGGAAAAGTTTGTTGCATCGGCAGCTATCCAAATAGACCCAGGAAAGTCTGCACATGGCCCAGGCATTTTAGTGTACTTGTTACCTGAATTGTTCTTAATTTCTTCCCTATTTATGGATATGAGATTGCTTGAAAGTACTTTGTAATTTTCTTCGCCAAATATATCGGCAAGGTCTAGCATATGGTTAGGGAATTGAAATTCCTCCTGAAATGCTGGCTGATTTAAAAACCAAAACATTACATAGAGTTGACTGTTAAGTGCAAAATCTTGTTGAATCGTATTTTGAGGTATTTCACTCAAAGCTTTCAGAACACCAACATGCCTGTTCCAGCCCGAATGGGTTGCTTTTTCAAGAAGTTTCGAATATGCTTTGGCATAACCCAAAATTGAACTTTTTGGTTTTTCTTTTAGGTCTTCTTTACTGAAGCCAGATAAGACTGAAACATAGGTTAAGTTGTTTTTGAAAAATCCCTTGCCGTTTTCAGTAAGCCCCATAACACCATGTGTTTCAGGAATACCTAAACAACTTTTTTGTGTATTTTCAATGGATTGATGGTGTTGAATACGTGTATAGCTAAATGCGATAGCTTCTAAAATTCCTTTAGGTATTTCGGGGTGGTGCAGATATGCACTATGAAAATAGGTATCGTATTGATGAATTTCTGAGTGAAGAAGTTTAGAATTGAAGGAAAATACGGGTAGGGTAGTGAATAGAATAAATAAGACAACTATTTCTTTTAGAAAGCCAAACCTCATGTTTAAGCGTAGTTACGGTAGAAAAAAATGCTCAAAACAATTGCACTCATGACGGAAAAGGTTAATTCCCTATACCTAAAATTAATCCTCCACGAATAATGATGGGTAAATTTGAAGGGCCAAATAAATATTCGCTTCGGTATGGAGAATCTCTATCGTTGATTGCATCATAGAGCACAAGAATTTGAAAATAGGTATTGCCTACACCCTGACGATAACCCCCACCCAACAATCCAACAGGAACCCACTTCCTAGTTAAAGTGGTTGATAAAAATGGCCTTACTTCAGCATTCATTGTCTCCAATTCAGCATGAGCAATAAAAGAATCTCCAATAAGATATCTGGCAAATATGCTGCCTCCAAACATAGAATTACTGTATTCCCAATTGTACTCTGGATAACGTTCTCTGTAGTAGATATATTTTAATCCCACTCCGGCAGACAATTCGTCGTCTATCATATAACCTAATATTGGATTGACATTAACAAAAGTAAGATTACCTAAGCTTAAGCCAAGGTCGCCCCCAGTGTATAACCTATCCTTAAAAGGAGAATTGCTTAATGAATTCGAGTTGTCTGTTTTTTGCCCAAATGATAGGGTACTCAAACAAAGGACTAAAAGTGTGCATATCCATTTCATAAACATAAATTTACGATAATCTTCCAAATAAACTCTTGCTGTAATACAATCAAAGGTAATCGGACTGCTCTGCTCAATACTCAAGCAGTCTTTCAATGGCATCGCCCACTTTGTCGGCATTCGGAAGTAATGTTCCTTCCAATATTGAATTTAAGGGAATTGCCGGCGTATCAATCGAACCAACTAATTGAATCGGGGCATCAAGATATTCAAAACAATTTTTTTGAATTCTACCAGAAAGACTCAAGCCAAATGAGCATTCGCAAGATTCTTCAGTCACAATGATTACTTTTCCATGTCTTTTAGCTAATGAAAACATAGCTTCTTCATCCAACGGGTTCAAAGTTCGCAAATCAATAATCTCAACTTGTCCGGGAAAACGTTTTTCAGCTTCCAGCGTCCAATAAACACCTCTGCCGTAGGTAACAACTCCTAACGAATTTCCTGCATTGATATTGGATTCAACAGCTTCGATTACAGTACGTGCACATCCAAAAGGAATGATATAGTCCGCATCGGGTTCAATTGTTGCAGCGCCTTCAGTTCCTTTTATCTTACTCCAATAGAGTCCTTTATGCTCGAAAATTACAACTGGATTAGGATCATAATAAGCCGCTTTTATTAAACCTTTTAAGTCTGCTCCTGTTGATGGATAGGCCACTTTAATGCCTCTAATGTTGGTAACTACAGATTCCACACTCGACGAGTGGTAAGGCCCGCCAGAACCATATGCGCCAATAGGTACTCTTAATATCATTGATGTAGCCCATTTACCGTTAGATAGGTAATAAGACCTGCTTACTTCGGTAAACAGTTGATTGAGACCGGGCCAAATGTAATCTGCAAATTGAACCTCTACAATTGGCTTTAAGCCAGCCACTGACATACCCACGGTGCTGCCAACGATAAAAGCTTCTTGAATAGGTGTATTGAAAACTCTTTCATCGCCAAACTGCTGAGCAAGCGTAGCTGCTTCCCTAAAAACCCCACCAAGTCGCCCGCCAACATCTTGCCCATATAACAGGCATTCGGGATGTTTTTCCATAAGCTCTCGTACGGCAAACAAAGCTGAATCAACCATAACAGTTGCCTCTTTCCCTTTTGGAGACCTTACGCCTTCTTCTTTTGTAATCGGTGTTGGTGCATACATGAAGGTTGTTAAATCTTCTGGTTTTGGATCTTCTTCTGCTAAAGCACGTTCATAGTCATTTTGTACATCTACCTGTGCTTTTTTGATGAGCTCTTTCAGAATTTTATCTTCAATACCTGCATCCAACAATTGTTTTTGTAATATAGGAAACGGGTCTCTTTTCGCTTGTTCTTCTAAATCATCCCGGTACCATTCCATTCGCACACCTGATGTGTGGTGATTAAGTAAAGGTACTTTTGCGTGAATGATAAAAGGTCTTCTTTCTTCTCGTACTATTTGGATTACTTCTTGAACCGTTTGATAACTTTCGGTAAAATCTGAACCGTTTATTGTTCGAATACCCATTCCTTTAAAGCCTCTTGCATAATGACTGATATCTTGTGCTCTGGTTTCTTCAGCACTCGCAGAAATATCCCATTCGTTATCCTGAACCAGGTAAATAATTGGTAATTTTTTGAGTACTGCCATTTGAAATGCCTCGGAGACTTCACCTTCTGTGCACGATGCATCACCAAGAGAACAAACTACAACAGGATTATTTTCAGGATTTTCATTCGTGGCCATTCCTGTAATTTCCTTGTATTGAATTCCCATTGCTAAGCCAGTAGCTGGTATGGCTTGCATGCCTGTAGCTGACGATTGATGAGGAATTTTAGGTTTATCAGCGTCATTTAACGAAGGATGAGAATAATAGGTTCTTCCCCCAGAAAATGGATCATTTTTTTTTGCGAGTAACTGAAGCATTAAATCAAAGGGTAACATGCCAATGCCCAAAAGAATTGAATCGTCTCTGTAATAGGGTGCAGCGAAATCGATTGGCTTGAGCTGCATACCAATGGCTAGCTGTATCGCTTCATGACCTCTTGATGTAGCATGGACGTACTTAGAAGTAATTGCCTTATTTTTTTCGTAAAGGTCAGTCATGGCTATCGCAGTAGCCATGAGTCCAAAGCCTTTTAGCAGTACATCTGGACTTAAATTCTCGTCTTTTGATTTTTTCTTGGTAGCTGTAGCCATCTAACAGGAATAGTATGGTGCAATTTAGGAAATTTCAGTACAAAAATTTGCGATAAAATTCATATTAAGAATAATATTCCTCTAAATAAGTATATAGCAATATAACATTTGGTAAAAGCAGTAATAGTTGTGTAATCAAAACTATTCACTTGATTTAGCCAGGGTAATCAATTGGAATTACGAGATATTTAGTCATTCCAATGAGATTATTTTGCGCACTTTTTTTTGATGAATAAAACTTCGAATAATTGCCCTTACATCTTTATTGTCATCATAATTATCTATATATGCATCTAGCTCCAATAGATTAGAATAATGCAATGAGCGCTCAAAAAATCCATATCCAATATATTTCCCATTTTCAATCTTTATACAAGACTTTTCATTATTATTTCTTCCCCTGTCAATAATATAAAAGGATTTGTCTGGAATTTCTTGATCATCAATTAATAGCTGCACGCGTTCGTTATATTCAGGTGCGTTTTCTTTGTTGCAACATGCTCCTCGACATTGTTTTAGATTATAGTGAAAGCATGGAATTCCCTCACCTCCTTTTAAAAGTCCACAAAGTTTCTGGCATAGCTGGTATTTATCGACCCATTTAAACAGATCATTTTGAGCACCCTGTTTAGTGGAGTATCCGTTAATAAAGGATCCGTTTGGAATCTCTGCTTTTCCAATACCTATTCTGTAAAAGCCATCCTTAGCCACGTAGGCGTAAGTACTCCATGCATGCAGTTTCTTACGTTGCCTTCTATTGTAAACAGGGTTATATTTTTTAATTTCGTTGGATTCTTTTAAAAGAGCAATTAATTCACTGCCTAATAGTTCGAAATCAATCTTTGCGATTTGCTCAATTATATTTTGCCCTTTTTTTGTTTTGTAATTAGCTAAATGTGTTTTTACTCGTTGTCTGATATTTTTACTCTTTCCGATATAAATTACATCATCAGATTGATTCAGAAAATAATAAATCCCAGTTTTATTGGGGAGGTCATTAACTCCTAACCGTTCATGAAGTATATTGGTTTTTCTAATGTCGTCGATATCACCGGTATTTTTCGATAAGCACAGGTGCAAAATTTCAGATGCTGCTTGTGCATCATTTAATGCCCGATGGTGACTCACGTTTTCGATATTTAAAGCTTTGCATAGTTTACCCAATGAATAAGATGGCTGATCAGGAATCACTAGTCTGGAAAGTTGAACGGTACAGACTGTGTCTCTTTTATATTCGTATCCTATTTCATTAAATTCTTTGCGGATATGATTGTAGTCAAAACTGACATTGTGTGCGACAAAAATCATTCCTTTTGTTTTCTCAACAATATCTTTTGCTATTTCGTAAAATTTTGGTGCATTTTTGACCATTTTCCCGTCTATTCCGGTTAAACGAGTGATGAAAATAGGAATTTCTCGTTCAGGATTAACGAGTGTCTGGTAGGTATCAATTATTTTAAAACCATCAGAAATTACGATACCAATTTCTGTAATTTTAGAATCTTTTGGCTTGCCGCCGGTGGTTTCAATATCAACAATTGCATACACTTTTTAAAGGTAATTGAAATAATGTATTACTCCGTAAGTTTTTCAGAGACGTAGTCAAGTACTTTTGTCATGAGATGTATTCGATCTTTTCCACGAACATTGTGTTCGTGGTTGGGGTAGGGGAAAAAGTCAATTTGAACTCCTTGGTCAACGCAAGCTTTAACAAAAGCCAAATTGTGTTGCATGACCACTACATCGTCGACCGTCCCATGAATCATTAATAAATCGCCTTCAAGTGAAGTAACCTTATCTAAAAGGCTGGCTTCTGCATAACCTTCTTTGTTTTGCTCAGGAGTGTCCATATATCTCTCTCCATACATAATTTCATACCATTTCCAATCTATAACTGGACCACCCGCAACGCCGCATTTAAAAGTCCCCGGTTTTTTTAACATCAGCGATGTAGTCATAAACCCCCCAAAACTCCAACCGTGTACGGCCATTTTTGTACTATCTACGTAAGGCAGAGATTTTAGGTAATCTACTCCAGCCATTTGATCTTCTATTTCTAATGTTCCAAGTTGCCTGTGAATACCGCTTTCAAATTCAAAACCTCGATTCGCCGATCCTCGTCCATCAAGCGTAAATACAAGATACCCTTGTTCAGCAAACCAATTCATCCACAAACTGCTTCCGCCTAACCAAGAGTTGGTAACTAATTGAGCATGAGGTCCACCATAAACGTAAACCAATACAGGGTATTTTTTTTGTTTATTAAAATCAGAAGGTTTAATGATGCGCCCATATAGTGCTGAACCATCCGTGTTTTTTAAAGTAAGAAATTCCGGAGAACCATATTTGTATCCGTTTAAGGGGTTTGAAACCTTATGAATTGTCTTGCTTTTTCCATTGTTAACATTAATAATGGTAATAATTTTTGGTACTTCCAATGAAGAATAGCTGTCTATTAATTTAGTTCCATCTGCAGATAATTGAACACGGTGTGTGCCAGGTTTTTTGGTTAGCCTTATCATTTTTCCTGTCGCAATTTGAAAACTAAAAGCATGTTTTTCGCGTGGGTCTGGTCCCGTTCCTTCAACAATTACAGACTTACGATCCGCACTGAAGCCTAAAACGTTTTGAACTACCCAATCCACTTTTGTTACTTTGTTTATAAGGTTTCCAGCGTTGTCGTAGTGGTATAAGTTCATGAATCCTTCTCTTTCTGAGAACCATAAGAAATCACCTGTACTTTCGGGAATAAAAATGGGTGCGTGCTCCGGCTCAACGTATTTTTTATTTTTCTCAGTAAATAAGGTATTGATTAATTTCCCGGAGGTTGCATCATACTTGTTTAGCTCCATGTAATTCTGGTCTCTATTAACTTCTGCTAGATAGACGAAAGTGTCTGTGGGATCCCATGCTAGATTTGTAAGGTAATGCTCCTTACCTAGGTCGGAATTGGTCTTTAAATAAGTTAGCTTTCCGGTTGATACTTCAAAGATCCCGACCTGAGCTAACTCGCTTCTTTGCCCTGCCATCGGGTATTTTATGGATTTCAATTCGCCAGGAGTTTTAGTCATGTCTAATAAAGGATAATCATGAACATTGGATTCGTCTTTTTGGTAAAAAGCAAGTTTATTACCTGCATTACTCCAAAATGTACCTTTAGAGATTCCAAATTCAAAACGAGCAATTGCTTGACCTGCGACTACATTTTTATTACTAAAATGTGTTATAACGTCCATATTATCCGAGTGTTCATCAGAAGCGATATATAGATTGTTTTTTATTGTAAATGCACACTGTTTTGTCCCACTATGGTAATCGACATTTTGACCACCTTTTTTATAGGTAACTAATTTTTGTGATTTTTTCTCTTTAATGTCAAATTCGAAGAAGGTGTTTTCATGACTGAAGATAAAACTGGTAGGTGTAACCCAATTCTTAAATGGAATGTACTTCAATTCATTACCTATTGCCTTTGATAATTGTTTAAAATTAAGAGTATCTGTTTTTCTTTCACTAACGATAACTAATTTGGTAGACCGTTCAATTAAATAAGAATAATTGGTGGTATTAGGTATCCACTGCAGGCCTGCTAGACCAGATGGATAAAGCCATTCTTTTGTATCTGCATCATAGTTCATGACGGCCTTAGTAATAGTAAGCTCTTTATCTTGACCGAAAGCATTCATGGCGAGAGCCATGATGATTAAATAATGAATTATTTTCATATTGATTATTGTATTAACCTAGGTTTAGAACACAGTACATAAAATTGCTAATAAGTGAGTCAAGCAATTGGTGTTCAATATTGCTTGTGTTCATACTATCTTTATGAGCTTTCTTCTTTTGGTAGGGATCGTAACTGACTTTTCAATCTATCTATTTGTTCTTTGGCGTTATCAATTTTTGAATTGACCCCGCCAAGGAGTGCTGCCGCACCTTTACTATTTTTAAAAAAGCCCAAATTATTTTCGTACTGATTTATTTCAGCGCTTAAAAAAGTAATCTTTTTACGAATCTTATCCTTTTCGTCTCTAATCATTCTACCGGGATTTGAGCTGGATAAAATTTGATCAATTTTCACTTCGAAAAATAATTTTTCTTTTTCTAAATCTGTCATATCAAGCGCTGCATAATGCTTATCAACAGCAGCTCTAAATGCTTTGTTCACTTTGTCTTTATTAGGCGAAGGGACATGACCTATTTCTGCATATTTTCTTGTGAAAACTTTGAGCTCTTCAACAGTTTCTTTTTGTTCTTTTTTTGATTGAAATGAATTCACTTCTTCAATGAGTTTTTCTTTCAATTCAAGATTAATTTTTAATTGCTGCTCTTTTTGTTTGAAGTATTCGTCTTTTTTAGTGAAGAAATCATCACAAGTAGTTCTGAACTTTTTCCAAAGCTTTTGTTCTGCGTGTCTACCGGCATGACCAATCTTTTTCCAGTCTTTTTGGAGATTGATGATTTTAAGAGTGGCTTCTTTAAAATCAGAGGCATTAAGAAGTTCTGTTGCTTTATTAATTAATTCATTTTTACGTTTTTCGTTTACTTTATAACCGTCGTTTTGCTCTTTGAAAAATGCCGATTTTTCATTAAAAAACGCGTTACATAAAGTTCTGAATTCTTTCCAAAGCTCTTTACTTTCTTTGGATGTAGCGTAGCCAGTGGCTTTCCATTTATTTTGAAGATCAATCAGATCTTTTGAAACTTGATCGTATGTTTTGTTGTTCGATCTTTCGTCTTCTAGTCGAGCTTTTGTTTGTTGTAGGTATTCTTTTTTTAATCCTAAATTTTTCTCTTGTTCTACCTTCCTTTGCTCGTAAAAGGATCTGATTTTTTCATAAATCAAATTTTGAGTATCGTAATAATCACTTTTTAGTTTATCCCAGTGTTCCTGATAAGTCGGACCGATTTCAGCCCAATCGTTTTGAAACATCCTTAGCTGATTTTGAACCGTAGTAATGCGTTCTTCAGCTAAAAGTTCTTTCATTTTATGTACAATTTGATTTTTTAAAGAGTAATTTTTCTTCAGGTCATTTTCCTTGAGCTCTTTATAGATATTTATGTTGTAATAAAATTGTTCTGTCAGGTTGTGGTATTCGTGATTAATTTCTTGAGCAAGTTTTCTAGGAATATTTCCTATTTCTTTCCAATTTTTTTGAATTTCTTTAATCTCAGAAAACAGAACACCAATGTTTTCTTCATGTTGAATCAGGTTTCTAAGCCTGGCGATAATTCCTTTTTTGATTTCAAGATTTTTTTGTTCCTCTTGAACAACTGATTTTTCAAAAGAGGCTTTTCTTGCTTTAAAGCTTTCAATTAACTTCTTTATTTCATTGTCAATTTCATCCGAAGAGTTCCCGTCATTGACCGCTTGGTCTTCTTCAATTTCCTCTTTGGAATCATCGTCTTGTGCGGAATCTTCATTATTTAACTGTGCAAGTTCTTCATTGATAATATTCCAGAACGCCTGAGATAATTCTTTGCCTTTATTTAAATTGCCCTGAATATTATCATGGCTTAAAATCTCTTCTAATTGTGTCTTAATTTCAGTTTTATTCATTTTAATAATCTTCTATTGCAACCACGGTAATTAGTTGTTCTGTTATATTTGCTGCGTAGCAAAACTAATTCAACTTTAGAATTAAAGCAACATAATTTTTCCTTAGACTTTAATTTTAAACATTCTTTGTTCAACCTTTTATCGGTAGCGATAGGAATTCATAAAGTGCAGACTATTTTATTTTGATTTAAACGCAGCAATTGCATTCTTAGTGAAGTCAGAAAGAACAAGTTTACCACTTACTGCAGCTCTTTCAGCTAGTAGCTTGTCCCAGTTTTCTGTGCCCTCCCAAAATGTTTTCTTTAACAGCCTCATAGCTTCAGGATTTGAGCCCGCAAGCTTGTTAGCTAACACATCAATTGCTTTGTCCATTTCCTCCGTAGAATCAAACACATTTGCATACAATCCCTGTTCTTTGGCCCAAGCTGAACTATACCATTCGGTAGCGTTTATCGCTAACATACTCATGGCTGAAGTGCCTACTTTGCGCGCAACGGCAGGGCCAACAACAAAAGGACCTATTCCTACTGCCAATTCAGAAAGCTTTACAGATGCGTAGCTTGTTGCGTAACAAAAATCAACAGCACTGGCTAAACCGACGCCACCACCCACTGCTTTGCCCTGTACACGACCAATAATTAATTTGGGGCATTTTCTAGCGGCATTAATTACATTGGCAAATCCTGAGAAAAAGCGTTTCCCCTCATCTAAATCTTCAATAGAACCCAATTCTTCAAAAGAAGCTCCACCGCAGAAGGCTCGCTGGCCAGCAGATTTTAAAATAACAACTTTAAT